>WGGC01000042.1 GCA_015491905.1 Bacteroidales bacterium
ACGGAAGATTATCAATGGAGCAGTTATTTAATTTATCTGTCGGGCAATTCTTCAAAATTACCCCGAAAAGAGGTGATGGAAATGTTTGGAGATGAAGCCAATTTTAAATTTTGTCATGAGGAAAAAGGTGAAATGGAGATGATAAGTGAGAGGTTGGAAAATAAACTAACGGAGTGCTGAGATTTTGAATATGATATATATAAAATTGATAATGATTTTAAAAGTAAAATTATGATACGGGAGATAATAAATTATACAAAACACTTAAAGGAGAATTCTCCTATGTTGTTTGAAGAAGGTTTGGAACCAAGCAAAGGGTTACACATTTTTGTAGAACTTGATGAAGAAGGCAATGCCATTAATTTCCCGGGAAAAAAAGGTGTTGATTGGGATTATTATGATGGAAAGGAAATGAGTCCTTTCTTGAAAAGTATTATTCCTTATGAACAAGAAAGTAAAAGAGTGGGGACACGCATGGATAAAGTCCTTGATACAGGAAAAGTTGAGGGTAGTAAAAAATTTCAAATATTTTCTTGTTCGCCTTATATATTATCATTTAAGAAACAGTCATTAGTACTTATTAAATCAAGACTTAAACCGTTCTTTGATAATGCCATTAAAACATGTATAAAAAAAGATGATGAAGTAACAACTCAAAAAGTAATTGCATATAAAAATGCATTAAGTCAGTTATTGATTAAGATTAATGAGTTTAAAACAAGGACAAATCCAACTGATTTATTTGCGGAGGAAAAATCAGTTTTTGAAATAATGAAAAACGACTTCTTTGTAAATTTTTATTATAAGAATGTCCCTTTTACAGAATATGCTATAGCACATCAGAATTATCTTCAACAAAAGTTGTTTAATAATAATGATTATAACAATGAAAAAACTATTTCTGATAATACTTATGGATTAAGCGGTTTTATAAATGGCTTAAATATGAAAAAACCATTTTTGGAACACAAAACAGCGAGTATGTATAAAGGTATTGCAAGTAGAATACAAGCAAAGGATACGGTTTTTTTAAATGATTTTGATTTGTTGTTAAAAAGGAAAAATAATAAGATATTTCCCAGCCCGCTACCAATATTTATAGATAAAAATGAGTTTTCAAATTCAGATGAGATAATTTCAATTTTTAAGAAAGATGGCAGGTTAACCTATTCTCAAATATTAAAGCAACTATTTAAAAAAACACCTGAAAGGATTTTACAAAACTATTACCTGCTTTTTTTCAACTACAAATACGAATTGGAGGATTTTGATTTCGTTTCAAAGTTCCGTTATTCACTTGAAGAAAACAATACATACCCTAAGGTTAAAAACTTGTTCGGCATAAAGATGAATAAAGATGAATTGAAAAGAGATTATGAAATTAGAAATATTTTCTACTTCGAACAGGAAATTGTAAAAATAATATTCAATAATTCATTGGTAAAAGTAAAAGACAACGACTTTAGTGTTAGCTATTTCGGTGAAGTTAAAGCAGAATATGTAAGTGGTGGAGAACCGGTTTACCAAATGATATTAAAATACCGCAAGGCTTTTTACGATTATATCTACAAATCAAAAACACAGGCAATAAGCTGTACTATGTGGGACGAGATTATGTGGAATAGCATAATTGGCGATTTACGTACCGATAAAATAACCGACAAAGGCTATCACAGCAGGGATTACAGCATAAAAGAGAAACTTAATATTTGGTTTAGCTTATACAATTATTTTACAAACAATTTAAAAAGAACAGATATGGCATCAAAAATTCCGGAATTATTAGAGAAAATGAAAAAGGTAGCCAATGACGAAAACGCTCATTTTGACACTACCGAAGAATTTGCTTTTGGAGCAGGACAGGTAATTTATTTCCTGCTTAACCAAAGCAAAGCAAGCGAACGCACCCACGCATTGCTCGAACCTTTTATTCAAAAAGTGAAAGCTGAACAACTTCAAAGCTCCATTGCCCAAACCATCAACATGTATAAACACGAATTGAGTTTTGGACATGGCAGGTTCGAACGCCTTTCAAGCGAGGTGCTTGCATTCGAAACCGGTGACAACCTGAAGAATTATCAGCGGTTTTTATTGGCTGGTTATTTTGCAACACCGGTCATATATGAAAAGAAAGAAACAGAAAACAATTAATCAATAATTTAAATTTAGAAACTATGACACAATTTAAAAACAGGGCTTACGGATTTGCCGTCATTAAAGCCATCAATTCAAACTATAATGCCGATTTTAGCGGACAACCGCGAACCTTGCCAAACGGACAGGTTTACGCTACCGACAAAGCATTAAAATATACGGTCAGGAATTACTTGAAAGATGCATATCCGAAGGAAAAGGTGTTTTATTTCAAACGGTTAAATTCCGAATTAAATCCTTTGAGTTTAGACCATGCCTATACTGCAGTTTTTCCAGAGCATAAAGATTTAGATGCAAAGGCTAAGGACACAAAATCTATTGTTATCAAGGATATTTTGAGTTGTATCGATATCAGGTTGTTTGGTTCAACTTTTGCAAAAAAAGCAAAGGGTGGAAATATTGCCTTGTCATTGCACGGGCCAGTTCAAATTAATCATGGTGTAAATGTTTGGGGCGAAGGGAATATCTTTTCCGAGCAAATAACATCTCCTTTTAATTCAAAAGAAGATAGCTCAAACGAACAAACCACTATTGGTCGCCAATCAAAGCTAGAAGAAGGTCATTACGTTCACCACTTTTCCATCAATCCGAAAAACATTGAAGAAATTGCATCGCACGGCCAGGAAGGAACGCAAACTTTATCTGAAAACGATATTGAATTATTGAAAGAAAGTTTGCGCAAAGGCGCTACCTATTACGATTCGGCAGCAAAAGCCGGTACTGAAAATGAAATGTTGTTTTATGTAGAGTTGAAGGAAGGCTCAAAGCTTGTGCTTCCAAATTTTACCGAAATGGTAAAAATAGAAGATAAAAAAGACGACGGTAAACGTTATTTTGATTTAAAGGCAGTAAAAACGGAGTTGGAAAAATATAAAGAAGAAATTGCTAAGTGCGAAATTTACTTTAACAGCAACAATGTTGTTGTGGAAAATATGCCGGATAATTGTATAAAAAGCGAGTTGTAGTTTTAATTTGCAATGAAAGGTATATAATGTTATATATCAGAATTATGAGCTAATGTTCTTGTGGTAATTTTATGTACTATAATAGCACTTCTTTACAATATAACACTTCGTTTTATCACTAAGATTGATGCCTGTTTTGCATTTGAATGTTTATTGTAATATTTATGCTTATCTTTACGTTTTAGTACAATATAAAATCTAATTCTACAATGACTGATTTACAAAAGGAATTTATAGACATATTAGATGAATTTGGTTTTGACATCTTTAGTGTACAGATGATTAAGGAGACTAACAGACTTTCTGTTGAAAAAATTCATCAGGCAATTAGAACACTTAGCCGTTCGGGAGTCGTCATTAAACTTGAAAGAGGCAAATATATCAGAAGCGGCTTTATGGATTCATTTACTATTGCAAATTTTCTGGCCCCCGATGGTGGTATTGCCTATTGGTCAGCCCTAAACTATCATGGACTTACAGAGCAATTTGTAAATGTAACTTTTGTACAAACCGCTAAAAGAAAAAATGAGGAAATCACAATTAATGGTTTAAGATATAAATTTATTAGAATTGCCAGCAGGAAAATTACCGGATACAAAACTATCGGCTATGGAAATCATAAATATAAAATTACTGATATAGAAAAAACCATAGTTGATTGTTTTGACCTGCCCCATTTAGCCGGTTGGTATCAAGAGATAATTAAGGCTTTTCATAAAGCAGTAATAAATCAAAATAAACTGATTAAGTATTGCAAAATCATGGGTAATATATCTATTGTTAAAAGACTAGCTTATCTGAGCGAACTTTTGGAAAAACCAAATATGGAAAAGTTTATTGATTATGCATTAGCAACAGTTAACAAAAACTATTCTGTATTTGTGATTGATAAATCACGAAAAGGGAAATTGAATAAAAGATGGAGATTAATAATGAATATGGATGAAGGGGAAATAATAGAAATAGCGAACTCATAAATAATGACTTATAAAGAAATACAGCAAATAGCCAAAGATCTGAAAATGGCCGAAGCAGTAATTGATAAAGACTGGATGCTTGGACACTTTTTAAATGCAATGTTTTCGTTTTCTGATGCTTTTGAGAATTTTGTATTTAAGGGAGGTACCTGTTTAAAGAAAAGCTATTTTCAGGATTATCGCTTTTCGGAAGATTTGGATTTTACCCTTTTAGATAAATATTTTATAATAAATGATAATTTCTTCAAAAAGATAATTGAGCTTGCCGAACAAAATAGTTGTGTCAGATTTCACCAGAAGAATATTAAGCCACAAATACATAACAATATTCCGCAGGGTTATGAGGTTACAGTTTCGTTTTGGGGCGCTTATCACAAGCCCAACCAGCCTATTCTGCCCGTTAATCGTTGGCAGACCAATATAAAATTGGACATTAGTTTTTCGGAAACTGTGATATTAAAACCTGAAATAAAATCAATTTTTCATTCTTATCCAGATTCAGATATAATTAAAAGCAAGGTTCCTGTTTATTCCTTAAACGAGATAGCGGCTGAAAAACTCCGTTCGCTTATGCAACGTAACCGGCCGCGCGATATTTATGATTTGTATTTTTTATCAGGAATAATCACCACAGATAATTATAAGGAAATTCTGAGACTGTTAAAACAGAAATCCAGCAGTAAAAGTATTAATTGTTGCCATTACGATGAGTTTGTAAATCAGAAAAAATACAGCAGTAATAAAAGAGCTTGGGAAAGCAGCCTGGCTTATCATTTGCCTAAAGGACAGTTAACAGATTATGACGTTGCCTATTCGAGAGTTGGACAATTTGTAAAGAACATTTTAAAACAAAATTAACATGAAAAAATTAATTTCATTTACTATAAAAGCAGAAAAGGGCTTTTTAAAAAAGCCGGATATTAATGATGGAATATATCTTACCTATAATATGATGCACAAGCCGGCCATACTTGGAATATTAGGGGCAATTATCGGATTGGAAGGTTATAAAAAAAATGAAGAATTACCTGAATATTACAAAAAGTTAAAGGATATTCCTGTTGGTATAATGCCTGTTGGCGATGAAAAGGGCAATTTTCAGAAGATTAAAATTACTTATAACAATACAACGGGTATGGCAAGTAATGAAACTGGTGGAAACTTGATAATTACTGAACAAACCTTAATAAAACCATCCTACAAAATTTATTTACTTTTAGATTTGGATAAAGAGAATAATCTTAAACTTTATAATAATATTAAGGAACAAAAAGCAGAGTATCTGCCTTATCTTGGGAAAAATGATTATTCACTTTGGTGGGATAAGGAGGAGGTTGTGGAGTATGAATGGGAGAAAGTAAATGAGATTGTTAAGTCTTTTAAACTGTCATCTGTTTTTATTAAAGAATCATCAGTGAAAGAATCAAAGGAAGATGAAACAGAAAACTTCGATTTCTTAGATTTTTCTACTTTATCAGAAGAACCGCAGTTTGTAAGTTTTGAACGCTTACCGGTTAACTTTAACGAAGTGCTTTTTCAATATAATTACAAAGACTTTGCTTACACCACTTTCAATCTAAAACCAGAATCCAAGATCATAAATTTGTATAAGATTAACGATGTGTATTATGTACAACTCAACTAGGTTTAATAGTCGCCTTGCCAGTCTGTTTAATGATAATAAATATGATAATTATTTTGCCCATTTAAAAAATGATGGTACCGAAACATTGTCCGAACATACTCATTTAGTTTACGATTACTTTCGAGAACTGATCAAAGTTCATAAGCTTGAAGATACTGTAAAGGTTTTAATTGATGATTTAGTTGGCAGTTATACTACTCACAATAATGAGATAATATTCGACTTTATACATTCATTATTTTATGCTGTTCCTCAATTTCACGATTTTGGTAAACTAAATCCAAATTTTCAAGTGTTTAAAATGAAAAACTTGGATTTTAAGAGTGTTAAAAATACTTTGGATAGCGACCATTCAAAAATTGGTGGTTTTGCTTTTATCCAGAATTTCCTAAAAGAAGCGAACAACCCAAAACTAAATCCAGCCGAGAGATTAGTAAACGATTTTATTCTCTTTGCTTTTCACTATTCAATTAAGCAACACCACTCAACACATTTAGAATATAAAAATGATTATTATTTTGATAATGAATTTATATCTGATATATTTAAAGTGATTGACACAAAAGATATTTTTGATTTCCCAAAGGAGATAATTTTTCAAATTAAAAAGAAATTTAATAAAGAAATTCTGCCGAATGCAAAAAACAAGATGTCAAATGACAAATTCTCCCTTTTCGCCCTGCTAAAACTAAACTACTCCTTACTAACTGCATCTGACTATCTCGCCACATCGCATTTTATGAACAATTGGGGTGAAGAGTTACTGACAGATTATGGCGTATTTGATGATAAGTTGAAAAAGAAAATTATTCGGAATATTGAAACTTCAACAGATTACAACTGTACTACCTACCACGAATTAAACAACTATAAATTTGTGTTTCCCAAAGAAAAAAGCAAAGATAACCTCAATCAATTACGCCAAAATTTATCCGTAGAAGTGATAAATGGAATACGTAACAATCTTGATAAAAACCTGTTTTACGTGGAGGCACCAACCGGTAGCGGAAAAACAAATCTCTCAATACTGGCACTCGCTGAGTTCCTGAGAAATGACATTGACAAGGGGATAAACAAAATAACGAAAGTATTTTATGTATTTCCTTTTACAACATTAATTACGCAAACCTTTAAAACTTTAAAAGATACCCTCGGTCTGGAAAATGAGGAAATTATACAAATACACTCAAAAGCCGGATTTTCGCAAAAAGGAAATGATGATAAATATGGAGAGGGTAAACTAAATATCATTGATTATCAGTTTGTAAATTATCCTATTGCCCTGCTTTCGCATATCAAGTTTTTCGATATTCTAAAGTCGAATCGCAAATCGGAAAATTATCTGATGCATCGTTTAGCGAATTCAATAGTTATTATTGATGAGTTGCAAACCTACTCGCCAAGAGAATGGGATAAAGTCATTTATTTTATTAATAAATACGCTAAGTATTTCAATATTAAGTTTATACTAATGTCGGCCACTTTGCCAAAAATTGATGAATTGCTCTCGGATGAAGAAAGAGGATCTGTTTTTGAAAAAGAGGAGTTTGTCAGGCTCAACCGAAACAAGAACAAATACTTTCAAAATCCTAATTTTGCTGAACGTATTGTATTTGATTTTTCCATGCTGAACAATCCGGAATTCAATAAAAACAATAGAGAGGTGTTTTTGCAAAATCTCTGGAGTAAATTAATGGAACAATCCGAAAATTATAAAAAGCAAAACGAAAACCACAGAGTACACACAATTATTGAGTTTATTTTTAAAAAGTCGGCTGGTGAGTTTGCTCAAATTGCAATTGCTAATAATATGCTATTTGATAAGATATTTATTCTTTCAGGAACAATACTTGAACCACGCAGAAGAGAGATTATTGCCAAACTTAAAAGTAAAGAGTACAAACAGAAAGATGTTTTATTAATTACCACTCAGGTTGTTGAAGCAGGCGTTGATATTGATATGGATTTAGGTTTTAAGGATACTTCATTGATTGATTCTGATGAACAATTGGCGGGAAGAATAAACCGGAATGCAAACAAACCTCAATGCAAACTTTTTCTTTTTGATTACGATGATGCTTCTATTATTTATGGCAAAGACTATCGGTATAAGGAAGTTAAAGAGAAATTGAAAAAAGAAGATTACCAGGAAATTTTACAAAAAAAGGATTTCGACAGATTATATCATCTGGTAATGGGTCATATAAAGGACTTTAATCGACAGGATGGTTATGCAGACAACTTACCCGCTTATTTAAAATCAATGAAGAATCTGAATTTTGATGTTGTAAATAAGGAATTTCAGTTAATTGGCAATTCTATTCAAACAACATCCATTTTTGTTCCTGTTGAGATTCCAGTTACTATTCCGGATAGCAATGAGATGAATTTTACCCGAGAAGAACTTAAATTCTTATGGGAAAAATGCAAATACAATAATGAAGAATTTGTCTCTGGAGAAAGTGTATGGGAGTTGTATTGTGATATTATTGAGAATAAAGATGCTGATTTTACTAAACAGAAAAAACAGAAAATAATAATGCAGGGACTGATTTCCAAGTTTTCGTTTTCTATTGGAACCTATTCAAGAAGTTTTAAAACAGTTGCAAGCTCAGGATATGGAGTAGAAAAGCATGGATTTTATAAAATAATAGATACAAATAAGGTCTATGATTATAAAACGGGAATCAAATCAATGAAATTTGAGGATATAAACTTTATGTAATGCAAATAACCGGAACCCACTTTAACTATTACCTCTCTTGTCACCGACAATTGTGGCTGTTTGCCAACGCCATCCAAATGGAGCATACCAACGATGTGGTAACAGAAGGTAAACTCATTCACGAAACTTCCTACCCGCAACGTCCGGCAAAGTATGAGGAGATTCAAATTGAAGGCATAAAAGTCGATTTTTATGATGCCAA
>WGGC01000043.1 GCA_015491905.1 Bacteroidales bacterium
AAATATGACCTACACAAATCAATATGCAAATCCATCGATTTACAAAAGTCGTTTATAGTAATAAAAAAAACTTTAGCGCTAATTTTACTTATAACTTTTATAAGTTTAATATTACTAGATATAGCATACTTTTTTGCAAATAAAGAATTATTTAACTTTTTTCATGTCTTTTTTACAATTTTAATTTTTAATGATATCTTACTTGTTTTAATTACTTTACGATATAGTAATTCCTACAGGATAATTTTCAGGAATTTTGGATATGCATTAGCTACAATATTAATGCGTGTTGCAATAGAATTAGATCACATACACAATGTAATTTTAGGAATATCGTCAGCTGTTTTTGTATTATTGCTTGTCCTTACATATAATAATATTCCTTTACCAAAAAAGAAATACATTAACACCAGGTTAGAAAATTAAAGTATTTTTGTATTCATAAAACAAAAAAATAATTAGTGTATGTTGCCAGAACAAATAGCGCAATGGAATAAGCAGTTCAGAAATTCAAAAGCAGAAGAAATTCTAGCCTTTTTCATCAATCATTTTAAAGACAATGTGGCCTTTTCAACCAGTCTTGGACCTGAAGATCAGGTTATAACATATATGATAAGCAAAATTGACCAAAGTGCTAAAATATTCACCCTCGATACAGGCAGGTTATTTCCTGAGACATACGATTTAATTGACACAACAGCAAAAAAATACAACATAAACATTAAAGTATACTTCCCTGATGCCACAGATGTTGAAAAAATGGTACAGGAAAAGGGTATCAATTTATTTTATGACAATATTGAAAACAGGAAATTATGCTGTCATATACGAAAGATAAAGCCACTTGAAAGGGCAATTAAAGGATTGGAAGGCTGGATTACCGGATTACGTCGGGAACAAGCTGTTACACGAAAAAATCTTCAAACAGTAGAATGGGATGGCAACAATAATTTACTAAAAATAAATCCGCTAATATCCTGGACAGAAAAGCAAGTATGGGAATACATAAAAAACCATAACATTCCTGTCAACTCCTTACACAAAAAAGGATTTACCAGCATAGGCTGTCAGCCGTGCACACGAGCAATACAACCGGGCGAAGATGTTAGAGCAGGAAGGTGGTGGTGGGAAAATCCTGAAACAAAAGAATGTGGACTTCATAAAAAATAAAAAATATTTATTAAAAGGAAAACTCAACAGGGAGATATTAATACTTGCTGTTCCCAACATTATTACCAATCTTTCTGTCCCCTTGCTGGGAATGGCAGATTTTGCATTAATGGGGCACCTAAAGACACACAGTACCATTTATGTAGGAGCCATTGCCCTGGGGACAACAATTTTTAATGTATTATATATGAGTTTTGGCTTCCTTAGAATGGGGACAAGTGGTTTTACTTCCCAGGCTTATGGCGCCAATAATCAGAAAGAACTTGGATTAGCACTACAACGTTCTTTAGCGGTAGCCCTGATATTTGCATTTTTGTTGATTATATTGCAATATCCAATTCAGTGGATTTCATTCCATATACTTGACGGCACAGAAGAAGTAAAATCACTTGCGAGACAATATTTTTACATCAGAATATTTGCTGCACCGGCAACATTATCGTTATATAGCTTTTATGGTTGGTTTTTGGGAATGCAAAATGCAAAAACCCCAATGTTTATAGCAATATTGGTAAATATTGTTAATATAGGCTTAAATTTCTTTTTTGTTTACGCAATAAAAATGAACTCTAACGGAGTTGCATTAGCAAGTGTATTTGCACAATATTCCGGATTACTTCTTGCTATATGGTTTTTACATAAAAAATACCCAATTCATTCTACTATTTATTCTGTAAAATATATCTTAAAAAAATCAGCAATAAAAGAATTTTTTAAAGTAAACGGAGACATTTTTATAAGGACACTACTATTAATTTTAACATTATCGTTTTTCACCAGTCAGTCGGCTAAAATGGGAAACAATATTTTGGCAGTAAACACATTACTATTTCAGTTCTTTTTCTTTTTCTCATATTTTGCTGATGGATTTGCATTTGCAGGAGAAGCACTCACAGGAAAAGCAATAGGAGCAAAAAACCCAATACTTTTAAAAGAAACGATTGGTAAATTATTCATTTGGGGATTTGGCATTGCCTTATTGACGACTCTGTTATATTGGTGGTTTTTGCCTGTTTTCATGAAAATTATGACAAATAATAAAATATTACAATCATTATCAAGTCATTACTTTATATGGGTGATATTATTACCAGTTACCAGTATTGCGGCCTTTATATGGGATGGAGTATATATAGGCGTAACAGCATCGAAGCCTATGAGGAATACTATGATAATTGCATCGTTATTTGTTTTTCTCCCTGTATTTTACCTAACTTACCCGGTTTTAGGTAATAATGCACTGTGGTTAGCCTTAGTTTTATTTATGATTAGCAGAGGGTTAGGATTAGCATTACTGTCAAAGAAACATATATATATAAACAATTGACAAAAAAAAACCCTGAAAAATATTTCCAGGGTTTTTATAATCTTTTAAATCAAATTATTTCTTAGGCTTTTTAATATTAACAACTTCTACATCAAATACCAAAGTTGAAAATGGAGGAATAGGACCAACATTTCTGGGGCCATAGCCCAAAGAAGAAGGAATTATTAATGTAGCAGAGCCACCTTTTCTTATTTTAGCAATACCTTCATCCCAACCGGCAATAACTTTATGTTTACCCAAAGCAAATTCAAAAGGTTTCTTCCTATCTCTTGAACTATCGAATTTAGTACCATTCAATAAATAACCCGTATATTGAACAACAACTATATCACCAGGTTTTGGGTAAGGGCCTTTACCACGTTTGGTATGAATAATATACAAACCGCTTGCAGAAGGTTTAACTTTAATATTATGTTTCTTTAAATAAACATTTCTTTCTTCTGTTTCTTTCGCCTGCAGACCTTTCATTCTGGCCATTTCTTCCTGCTGAATTTGTTGAACTGATTTTACACCCAACAATTTAATATCGAAATAAACTTTTTCATTAGGATTTACATACGGAGGTAACTTTGCAGCTCTAAATAATTTTTTAAAAACTGAATCGGCATTCATTAAAAATTTAGCACTATCACCAACATGCATCATAGACAAAGCCTGATAAATATCACCTTTAAATACAGATTTAATCATAGGTATTTTTAAGATACGGCGTTCCGGAGGTAATTTTTCATAATTAAACAGAACAGAATCAGGAGTACCATAGATCATTTCAATTTCTACAAACTGACCTACCTTAGGTTTTGTAGTATCTTTACTTTTTTTGTAAAACTTATAATACAAGCCATCAGCTGTTTTTTTAAATCCGGGAAATTTACCACCAGATTGGTTACAAGAAGTAAAGAAAGCACCAACAGTAATTACTGCCAATAATACTAAAAGAATTTTTTTCATTTTTATAAATTATTTTAATTGAACAAACTCAACATCATACACTATAGCTTTATGAGGAGGAACATTAATACCATCTCCTGTCAAACCATATGCAAGGTGCGAAGGTAAGATGAATTTTGCTTTATCGCCAACTTTTAACAAAATAATTCCCTCTTCGAGACCACTGACAACACCACCATGGCCAATTTGAAAAATTTTAAGTCCCGATTTCTCTGAAGAATCTATTACTTTTCCATTCAATAAACTAAGCTTATAGCGCAGAACAGCAATCCTCCCCTTTTGAGCCCGGGCACCGGTTCCATGCTTAAAAATCTGATATCTCAAACCCGATGCTGTTTCTTTCATATTCAGGTTATTCCGT
This sequence comes from Bacteroidales bacterium, assembly GCA_015491905.1. Lineage (GTDB taxonomy): Bacteria > Bacteroidota > Bacteroidia > Bacteroidales > F082 > Sulfidibacterium. The sequence goes on from WGGC01000043.1 coordinate 3,810, forward strand.
TTAATATATCTGTTTATTTCATTTTTTTCCTGTCGAACCAAATATTTATTCAGACGTATCAACTGATTCTCCGATACCTTTTCAGGAATATTACGTTTATTTTCTTTCTTATGAGGAGAGTTGTTACAACCCGTAAAATAAACAGTAAAAACAACCAAAAACATAAATAACCTAGTCTTTGACATAATAAAACTACAATGTAATTTTATAATTCAGATCATTTTTATAACCCTTCAGCACCTTTCTTAACCTATCAATAGTTTTCTCCATAGAATCAGGAGAATTACCACCAGCAGCATTTTTATGACCCCCACCATTAAAATCATTTCTAGCCAACTTATTCACATCAAAATTTCCTTTAGAGCGAAAAGACATCCTAATAAGCTGATCTTTTTCAGTAATTAAAACCGCCAAATTAGTATTTTCCATTGATAAAGGATAATTCACAACTCCTTCGGTATCGCCAACCTGATATTTATACTTTTTCAAATCAGCTTTAGTAAGGTAAATAACAGCAGTATGTAAATCATTCCATACCAACATACGCTCACTAATTGCAAAACCCAGCAACCTCAATCTGTTTTCAGTAAACGTATCATAAACAAGACGGTGCACCAAAGAAGCATCCACACCCATGTGTATTAATTTCCCCACAATATCATAAGTTTCTTTTCTATTGCATGAATAACTAAAAGAGCCGGTATCAGTCATAATAGCCGTATATAAGGCCAAAGCTGCATTTTTAGAAATTTTATCTACATCACCAAGTTTCTCAATCCATGCAAAAACAATTTCACCAGTTGAAGAGCTCTCCACAACAGAAAAAGAATACATAAACTCATCAGAAGGTTCAGGATGATGATCAATCATAATTTTAATACCAGATGCTTTAGCTAAATCATCAGCCAAAGTACCAGTTCTGCTTAAGCTATTAAAATCCATACAAAAAATAATATCAGCTTTTTGTATCAAATTTCTTGATTTAGAAACCTCCTTCTCAAAGATTATCATCTCCTCACTTCCGGGTAACCACTTATAAAAAGAAGGGAAATCGTTTGGAACCACGGCAGAGACAGTATGTCCTTTTAATTTTAAGTAATGGAACATCCCTAAAGCAGCACCAATAGTATCACCATCGGGATTTTTATGAGAAACCAGGACAATATTTTTAGGTTGTACCAAAAGGGATTTTACCTTTTGTAACTGAATAATATCAAACATAAAAATTAAATAAAATAAAAAAGCTAAAATAAAGCATTATTTTAAGCTGAAAACCTTAAAAAAAATAAAAATACAACAAACCAAAAGTAACAAAACTAAAAAACCAATAAAAACTAAAATTAGCGGCCAGGATAGCAACGGCAGCCCCCGGGAGTAAAAGCCAATGTGAACCGCCTGCTTATGGAGGCGACAGAGGAGCCCCCCATAAGCAGATGCGGGCACATGGCTTATACTTACGGGGCTATAGTGGATAGCCTGAAAAGCCGCCCAAAAAGAGATAAAAAACTTTAAAAAAAGTAAAGAAAAAAGAAAAATCTGTTACTTTTGCGCAAAATTAAATTTTAAACAATATGTCGGGAAACATTACATTTACAATGATTAAACCCAAAGCCATGGAAAAAGGCTACATGGGAGAAATACTAGCAAAAATAATTGAAGGCGGTTTTAAAGTAAAAGCCATGAAACTTACCAGGTTAACAAAAGCAGAAGCCGAAATATTTTATGCTGTTCATAAAGAACGTCCATTTTACGAAGGTCTGACAGACTTCATGTCGTCAGGGCCAATAGTAGCCGCTGTATTAGAAAAAGAAAACGCAGTACAGGCATATCGTGATTACATTGGCGCCACAAACCCTGCAGACGCAGCAGAAGGAACCATAAGAGCTTTATATGCAACCAACATAGAAGCCAATGCCGTTCATGGCTCAGACAGTGATGAAAACGCCATAATAGAAAGTAGTTTTTTCTTTGCTAAGCGCGACTGGGTTTAATAAACTTAAATAAAACAACACAGGCCAACGTTTTTTATTCGTTGGCTTTTTTTATTTGTTTTCGGGATAAAATACCGAAAAAGTACCATCAGAATAGAACCAAACAATTTTATCCACCATTTTTCCTGTGCCGGAGATAACATTTTTTTTTAATTTTTCAGCATCCGACATTGATTTTTCACTACTAGCATCATCAAGCCCGGCACTATTACTATTGTTTCCATAAGCAGCAGGCACCTCCGATTTAAACATATCAGACAGAATATTAGTATCACTCACTTTTTTCGGTTCATCAGTGACATCAGATTCAGCTGATACATTCGATTCATCGAACATAGAATCATTAAAATCAGAACCCTTTAGAAGCATATTACCAACCCCAAGTGTAAGCCAGTCCATACTAAGATCAGGAAAAGTCTTTTTCACTTTTACAATAAAATCAAGACTAGGTTTATTTCTGCCACTCAACACATGTGATAAAGCAGAACGCTGAACACCAATTTTATCTGCAAAAGCAGAAGGAGACAAATTATAAAAATCAATAACAGATTTAATTCTATCAAGCATAGTTAAAATTTATATACAAATGTAAACAACATTAAAGAAAAAAACAAAAAAATATGAATTACATTTGTAATTGTCAAATGTAAACAACATTAAATTAAAGTAATTTATAACTATATAGTTTTAAATAATTGATATGTAATATTTTATTTGATTTTTTATGATTCAGATTAAAATAAAATAATACGATTTTTATTTAATCTAAAATTCAGATAATAAAATATATTTAACTGGTTATCTGTCCTTTATTAGTTACAATAAAAGACAAAGTCAAATAAAAATACAACAATTTAAACAATTTATTAATAATAAACATAACAACTTGATTTAAAAGACATTTAAAAAATTAAATAATTTACAACTGTATACAAATAAATAATTAACAATTGTGACTGATAGAATAATTTATTCTTGTCAACTATTATTTCTTTATTTACAAATGTATATTCGTTAAAAAAAACAGAAAAGTAACAAATTTCAATATAATTTAAGAGATGTACACATACTTACATTCACATTCCCTCCCACCCTATTTTGCGAAAAGGAAATTCAGAAATATTTCTATATGATTAATAAAATGAGTACTTTGCTTAAGACCTGAAAAAACTGTCATTCTGAGCAACGCGAAGAATCTAAACAATTAGATATTGCTTGTTTATAGATTCTTCACTTCGTTCAGAATGACAAAATAAATAGTTTTGCAAAGGTTTTATTATAATTTACCACAAAGGAAAACCCAGGATTCCACAAAAAGAATCATTTATAAAAATTTGCTTATTTTAATTATTGGATAGGAAATAATTTGATATAAATAAAATAATTTTACCACGAAGGCTCACTAAGGACTTCACAAAGGGAATCATTTAGGAAAATTCACTTCTTTTAATTATTGGGTTGGAAATAATACTGATATAAATAATATAGTTTTACCACGAAGGCTCACTAAGGACTTCACTAAGTAGGTATTATATTACTGTTAATATGAGTATATTAAAAAACAATATATTTTTCAGACAAAAATTACTCATAACGTAATGACTCAATAGGATCGAGGCGGGCAGCCTTATTAGCAGGCAGGATTCCTGAAACCAAAGCAACAATAAAAGTAAGCAAAATACCACCACCAACCCAAACCCAAGGAATAACAAAGCTACTATGAGTTATAAGCGAGACAACATTTCCAATAATAATTCCAAAGATCACCCCTAAAACACCACCCATTTGAGCAATAAGCACAGCCTCGAACAAAAATTGATTTCTAATAGTCGTTCTTTTAGCACCAAGCGCCTTTCTTATACCAATTTCCCTGGTTCTTTCAGTCACAGAAACCAACATAATATTCATCAAACCAATCGCGGCCCCCAATAAAGTTATAAAACCAATAGCCGAAGCCCCAACCTGTAGATTCTTAGTAAGGCCGATAAGCATATTTGCAATATCCTCACTTTTATCAATTTTAAACGAATCAGGTTGCCCCAGCCTATCCTCTCTAATAATTCTAAAAATTCCAATTGCCTGTCCCACGGCAGCATTCATTTGCGAAGCTTTATTTACAGTAACACTAATACTATAATTCATATTAGGTCTTGAAAAATATTGCCGGACATTATTAATAGGTAACAAGCACGATCTATCACCACTAAAAGCTGAACTAGTACCTTTCTCTTCCAGAACCCCAATAATTCGGTAACGTCCGGGACCGATATTAATTATTTTCCCAACAGGATTAGGAATTTTAGGAAACAATTTTTTTTTAATTTCCTGACCAATTATTGCCACATGACTACCATCCAGAGCCTCTCGTGGAGTAATATTTCTACCCATTGCCAATTTAAGTCCGGCAGACAGCAGATAATTATTACCAACACCAATAACCTGCACATTAGGATTTGTTTTTTCAGAAAGGTATTTAACAGTAGCAGTACCCGTACCAACCACACTAACAGCAACAGTGGCAGGGAAGTCATATCTTTTTTTAAACTCTTCAGCCTGGCTATAGGTTATTACAGAATAAGCCTTTAGATTACGACTTCTATCACCAAAATGCACACGAATACCTCTATTTTTTATATTAAAGGTATTAGCTCCCATCATGCTAAAATTACTTTTAAGAGAATGTTCTATAGCTGAAATTGCAGTTAATATTCCCACCAGAGCCATAATACCAAAAGCAATAATTAATATTGTAAGCACAGTGCGTACTCTGTGAGACTTAATAGAATTAAGTGAAATTTTAAAATTTTCGCCAATAAGTTTCAAATTGTTCATGGGCCATCATATTTTTCACCAAATGCCAGATCTCCGGCATCTCCTAAACCGGGAACTATATACGCTTTAGCAGTCAATTCATCATCGATGGCACAAGTCCATATTTTTAACTTTCTCTTTGAAAATTTCTTTTTCAGGTTATCAATACCTTCTTTTGTAGCCAGGACAGATACAATATGAATTTCAGCAGGCTCACCTTTTTCGAGCAACCCCTTAATAGATGCACTTAATGAACCACCGGTTGCTAACATTGGATCACTTATAATTAAAACAGCATTATCAATTCCCGGAGACGAAAGATAATCAAGTTTAATGATAAAATCCTCATCATGATCATATTTTCTATAAGCAGAGACAAATGCATTACCAGCTCTGTCAAAAAAATTCAGCATTCCTTTATGAAGAGGAAGGCCAGCCCTTAAAACAGTTGCAAGTAGCGGCTGATTTTTCAGAACCATCATTTTAGCTGTACCCAGCGAAGACACTACGTCTTTTTCAACATATTCAAGTTCCTTACTAATTTCGTATGCGAAGATCTCACCGATTCGCTCCATATTAGTTCTAAACCGCAACCGATCTTTTTGAATAGACTCATCTCTTAATTCTGCTAAGAATTGATTAAGGATAGAATTTTGTTTACCTAATTCTTTTACCATGGTTTTTAAGTTACTACAAAAGTAAATTAAATAAATGAAATCAAATAAATTTTATTTTATTTTTTACATCTAAAAAAACATTTACAGGGAACGGTAATCTATTTAATTCAACAGTTAAATACGTAACAGGTTTTGCCCCAAATCCACTATAAAATCTGGCAAGCCCCGCATCGTTAGAACCTTCAAAATCCAATATCATATTAGAGCCTGCATATTTCTTCAAAACATGATTAATTAAAACAGTTGTCGCACCTGATTCCAATGCAAAATTATTTCTTCCGGAAAATAAAAAAACAAGATGTTGGTTAGCATAAAGAAAGAAACCAGCTGCACAAAGGTTATTTTCTTTTGTATAAACCCCATAAGACGTTCCAACACCTTTATAAATAGAAATATACATTAAAGACTGGAGTCGCATATAATGTTCTTTTTTCCAATGTTTAATTTTCTTTCCTTTATTTTCCCTGAAAAGTTTAATAATTATTTCCGGTTTAACATTTTGAGAAACATATAATTTCATATCCAATCCTTTTTTAAGATTTCTTTTTGTATTAGATGAAAAATGAGCAGTCATTTTTTGATAATCATTAATCATATCCAGCAGATAATTTTTATTTGAAGAAACCTTAAATGGATAAGGAAGTTCAGGATGGTTATGAATATTTAAATTAATTTGAAAATATTTATATTTAGAAGGAACATTCAAAATGAAACGGGTAACATCATCAGGCGATAAAACAGAAGTAGAAAAAACTCCAAGTTGTTGAGTAAAAAAAGGTGGAAATATATAGTTAAAACTAAATTTACTATTTCCGGTTAGCGGCATCACCCTTTCATAGTTATTTTCCACCAGAGCCTCCCATCCATAGTGTACCTTATCGAGATACCAGGAATAAGCATAAATATTACCATTAAAGGAATGATGAATTGCATTATCCCACTTTTTTTTGTCGATTTTATCATTTGTAAGATAACGTATCATTAGAAATAGTTTTAGTAAAAGATTATATTAAGAAGCAGCCATTTGCAGTAACGACTCATAAACCTTACGCCATCCTTTCCATCTTTTTTGGTCGCTTAATGATTCGTTATGCCATAAAGAAATAAAAGTACCATTTACCTTTTGCACTTCCTGCATCAAAGATTCAATTTTTTCAATGGCCTGTTCCGGACTTAAGTGCATATAATCATTTAATGTCCCATCCATTACAGTAAAAGGATGTATTCTTAATTTTGTTTCTGTTTCCAGTTCAAGATCATAAAAAGGATAAGTATCACAAATACCAGCTCTAAACCCAGGTAAGGCCGCATAACCCATTGAGAAATCCTCCAGAAGATCATTTTCAATAAGATTTTTATAGGTATCAGGAAGAAATAATCTGAGATAATGTTGACGGGACATAGAAATATCTGTTTTTATCAAATCTTCTAACCTGTTTTTTTCTAATGAAATAAACTCGGGATTTTCAAGGGAAAAATAAGAAGGGTGAATACCGACAGTAGCATAGTCAGCGAGCCATTTTATTAGTCGCCTGAACTTTCTTCTATGATAGTTTATATTCTTATCAAACCGGCTATACTCACCAAATAAAATAAAATAAAGAGGATGAAGATTATATTTTCTCTGATACTCTAATTGCAGATCATAGGTGTCGAAAGGATCTTTTTCATTTCCAGTAAGAACCATGAAACGCTGTTTAATATCTTTAAAATTAAAGTTCACCAAGTCCCTGTAAACACCACCAATTTGTCTAAGTATACCCTTTTGTTTATATGCCCAAGCAACATCGATATCATAAGTCGGAATAAAACGAAATTTTTTTTCAGGAAAGATAAAATCAGGATATTTTTTTAAGATTATTTTTTTAATTTCAACAGCCCAAATATTAACGACCGGTTTTTCCAAAATTTTTAAACGAGTACTGACACTTAACTGGGCAGTAAAACGTCCATACTGATCCTTAACAAACGGCAAATACTCTTCATAGCGGGAAACAAGATAAAATATTGCTGAGAAAATATCGAACGGTAATTCAGCATCTTCATCATTAACGGCAAAGAAAACCGTATTGCCCTCATATTCAAAACCTTTTATGTCTATACTATGAACACCTTTCTCAAATAAAAAATCAGTTGACTTAAAAAAGATATCATCAGTATGAGCCTTAAAGCCATACATCATTTTAGGTAAATCAGAAGATTGAAAAAAATCCAGGTTAGAAGTTATTTGATATTTTACTTTCAACAGAATTTCGAATACTAATCGAAAAACATATCTAACCCGGTTAGTTTCTTTAGGAGTATATATTAAGATCTCATTCATCAGGATCAAAAATACAAATTATGCAAATATGAAAAGAGATAATTCAGCAGTCTCAATGAACTATTTCAAACCCCTGCTCCTTTCCTGAATATATAAGTCTGGAATAAGGGTTATAATGCCATTCTTTAATATTAATATCTTTAGGAATATTTTTTCGAATAAAACTATTCAAAAGATAATCCACTGTATATTCGGCATAAATTCTACCCAGGTTTTCAACATCCTTATATATTTTCTTTACCGTAAGCGGCACTCTTTTATAAAAATAAGTTAGTCGATCTTCATTTGACGACAGCACAAAATGGCCATCAAAAAAATCGTCTATAAGTAAATTTTCCGTAAAAAGGACAGGCACTTTTGTTACAATTTGTTTTGCCTTATAAATTTTAAACCATATATTTACGTCAAGAGCATTTAATTTTTTCTTAAACACATATAAATTATTATTATAAATTGCAGAATCAGAATAAGGGTAATATTGTTCATCAAGCTCAACCTGGGCAATATCAGCAACATATCCACTTAAAGTATTCTTTGGGTTTTGTGAAACTACAGAAGGCGAAAAACCATATTTTTCCAACTCCATTTTATATCCTGAAATAAAATGCGACAAAAAAGTAGAATCGTTTATTTTTTTTAAAAATTTTGAATGTTTTAAAGAAGCAGCATTTCTTTGTGATTCGGATGCCAAAGGCATTTCGTCACTATTAAAATTGTAATTATATTTATAAATAAAATCCGGTTTAACAATAATAATATCAGGATGTTCTTTTATGATTTTATGAATAAATATCTTTGCAAGTTTACGTTGCGACTGGGCGTTTAAATGACTTTCAGGAATAAGAACCGCTATAGTGAAGAACAAAATAATAATCCAAATTTGTCTTTTTGTTTTCATTATTATAAATTTTATTGAATACTTTGTAAACATTATCCCAACAAATCCGAAACCTCTAATTTTATTAAAATAATATTTCAATAAAATTACAAAAAAACATTAGACGATATAAATTACAAGTTCATTTTTAACAATTCTTCACCAAATTTAAAACCATAATCATAAGCAATATTTTTTTCATCTTCAGATGGTGTAAATTTCACGAACACCCCATCATCAAAAACCTTGAATTTCAATAATTTTAAATTAGCAGACAACATATTTCTATTTTCACCGCTCCAACCGTAAGACCCAAAGGCACCGGCAAGTTTACCATGGTCGCGATAAGGGTTAACAGCCGAAAACAATCTATATACCGGTAAAAGGACGTTTTGATTTATTGTAGGAGAGCCAACAATTACCGCATTACTTTGTGTTAATTTCATTTCCAGCTCACCAAGATGGGCATGCTCAATATCCAGCCGCTCCACTTCAAAATCCCCAGCAGCAAGCAATCCTTTTTCTATTAACTCAGCAATTTCGCCGGTACGGTGATAAGCAGAAACATAAGGAATAAAAACCTTATTTTTTCTTGGTTGTTTTATAAATTTCTCCGACCACAGACGGGTATCCTCCATCATTTGTTTAAAAGTACTCCTTAAAATAGGGCCATGACCCGGACAAATCATTTTAATATCAATATTCTCAATTTTTTCTAAAGCCTTCAGCATAAATTTACTAAAAGGTTTAATAATAACATCAAAATAATAACGAAAAGCCTCTCCAAAATCATCCACTTGATCATCAAACATCCTTTCATCAGCAAAATGGCAACCAAAAGAATCGCATGTAAATAAAATATTTTCATCTTCCAGATAAGTATACATAGTATCCGGCCAATGTAAATTAGGAGCAGAAATAAACTTTAAAGTCTTATTTCCCAGATTCAGAGTGTCATTATTTTTTACTATTATGTACTCAAAATCATTGGGTAACATATCCTTCAAATAACGAATTGCATTTGAACTGCCAACAACTTTAGCCCTTGGAGCTATTTCAAGAAGCTTACCTAGGTTTCCCGAATGATCGGGTTCGGTATGGTTCATAACAATATACTCTATTTCTTCAGGGTTTACAACGCTTTTAACCTTTTCAATATAGTCATCCCGGAAATTTTCCTTTGAAGTATCAATAATAGTTTTTTTATCAGCATCAATAAAATAGGAATTATAAGTAGTTCCATATTCTGTTGTCATAACAACATCAAAAGTCACCAAATCATAATCTAAAATTCCAATCCATTTTACTGAAGGAGAAATATCAAGAATATTATTTTTTTCCATAATTATAAGCCATTTTTACTTTATGATCATTTAGCACTTATATTTCCGGTAAAATCCTAAAATACAGCTTAAAAACATTAGGATAAAAGCCTATACTTTAAAGATTAATTACCAAAAAATAAAAGAACTGTAAACAATATAATATACTCGCAAAAATAGCCATTTGGGAAAGAACAAGCCTATAAAAGCCTAATAGAATGATTTTAAATTACAAATTATAGAAAACTAATAAAATTATCAAAATAATTCCATTTGTTGGTCTTCAGAATTATTTAAAGGCTCATCATTTTTTTTATTCTCCGGAGCCGGTGGAACATCTTTTTCAGAATTTACAGTTTTCTCATCAGTTTCTATGCTTTCATCAGGCTCAGGTTTCAAAGGTTCAATTAATCTGATTTTTATCACTTTTTTATTAGTCAATTTTTTACCTCTAGCCTTATAGCTTTTTAAACCAATTAAATCAGATAACAGAAAAATTTCCATTGATGCCTCACCGGATTTAGATTTAACTTCAACCTCCAGTCGCGGAAGTTCATCAAGTGAAAACAATACCATAGAAGAATTCTTAGAATCGGAGATAAATAAATATTTTTTATTCAAAGAAGCATTTTCATCAATTTGAAAGCGTTTAACATAATAATTTTTGCTATCACCATCCAAATAAACAATAGAAATAACAATATTAGGATTAAATTTACCAATATAAACCATCTCATCATCAAAATGAGTAGAAAGATCATAATGAATCAATTTAAACTCACCAGTTGACAAAATTACAAGTAATTTATCATTTCCTTTAAAAGCACCAATATACTTTCCTCTGTTTTCGGTATTTAGTCTTCTAACAGTTTCATCATACCAAATATCTATTGCCCCCAAAGTAGAAACCCCCTCCTCTTTTTTCATAATATTTCTTATAGGAGTGCGGCTAATAATATTTCCCTGCGAGCTTCTGCCTTTAATAATGAGTGAACTAAAGTCAAAGTCCAGATTAGTTTTTTTCATTTTAGGACGAGGTCTGAGGTTTATCCTTACCTTTTCAGCCTCACCATTAGGGTTGGCAGAAAAATAAACAACTTTAGAACCATCAGAACCTTTTGTCAAATGATATTCTTTATCTCTTGTAACACCTTTAACAGCAAACCGCTTAACATAATAATAACCTAATTTACCATCGCGATAAATCATATTATAGATAGTACGGTCATCATTTTTTCTAAAAACAGAAATATGGATGATTCCTTTACCAACAAAAACTTTTGATGCAACTTTAGTAACGACGAAAGTTCCATTTTCACGAAATGCAATAATATCATCCAAATCAGAGCACTCAGAGACAAATTCATCTTTTTTCAATCCGGTTCCTGCAAACCCTTCATCACGATTTACATATAACTTTTGATTGGAAACCGCAACCATGGAAGCTTGAATAGTATCGAAATTACGAATTTCTGTTTTTCTCTCTCTTCCATTGCCGTATTTTTTCTTTATCTGCTTAAAATAATTAATAGCATAATCTATTAAATGATTCAAATGATTTTGAACCTCCACTATCTCATCTTCAACACCTTTTATTTGGTTATTGGCTTTAAAAGCATTATATTTTGATATTCTTTTAATTTTTATTTCAGTAAGTCGAATTATGTCCTCCTCAGTAACGGTGCGTTTCAAAACCTTAATAAAAGGTTCAAGTCCTTTTGAAATTGTCTCTAACACACAATTCCATGTTTCACAATCCTCAATTTTAAGGTAAATACGATTTTCTATAAATATTTTTTCAAGAGAAGCATTATGCCATTGATCTTCCAATTCAGAAAGTCTGATTTCCAACTCTTTTTTTAATAAGTTAACAGTCTGGTCAGTATTATTTTTTAAAATAGATTTAACAGAAAGAAAATGTGGTTTATTATCAAGAATAACACAAGAGTTTGGAGAAATTGAGACCTCACAATTTGTGAAAGCATAAAGAGCATCAATAGTTTGATCAGGAGAGACATTAGAAGGTAAGTGGATAACTATTTCAACATTTTCGGCAGTATTATCATCAATTTTTTTGATTTTAATTTTTCCTTTCTCATTAGCAGTAACAATAGAATCTATAAGTGAAGAAGTTGTAGTACCATAAGGTATTTCATTGATAATCAATGTTTTTTTATCCCGCTGTGATATTTTAGCGCGAACTCTTATTTTACCACCTCTCAGACCTTCATTATATTTTGAAAAGTCAGCCATACCACCTGTTAAGAAATCAGGAAACAAATCAAAATCTTTTCCTTTTAAATAACGTATAGAAGCATCAATAAGTTCAATAAAATTATGTGGTAATATTTTAGAGGCTAGTCCAACCGCAATTCCCTCAACACCTTGAGCCAATAATAATGGAAATTTTACCGGTAAAGTTACAGGCTCTTTATTTCTTCCATCGTATGACAGCTTCCAATTAGTAGTTTTAGGATTAAAAATCACCTCTTTAGCAAAGGAAGACAGACGAGCCTCTATATACCTGGGAGCTGCAGCACTGTCGCCGGTAAGGGTATTTCCCCAATTTCCCTGAGTATCGATAAGTAATTCTTTTTGACCCAACTGAATTAATGCATCTCCAATTGACGCATCTCCATGAGGATGAAATTGCATTGTATTTCCAATTAAATTGGCCACTTTATTATATCTACCATCATCCAACCGATACATTGCATGCAGAATTCTACGCTGAACAGGCTTAAGTCCATCTGTTATTTCGGGTACAGCACGTTCCAGAATAACATAAGAAGCATAATCTAAAAACCAATTTTCATACATACCATTCAAATATATGGGCTTATTATCATGGCTATCTGAATGATTTTTTTCCGGCATATCTTTACCAACGTGTTTATTACTGTCTTCTTTATCTTGCATGAGCCAAAAAATATTAATCTGTTATATTAAAAAAATATGAAATTGCAAGTTATACATCCTCTCTATGATAGAATTTGCGAAGATAATAAAAGCGAGGAAAATTAAAAAAGATATGACATAACAAATAATGCAACAACAGTTCGTATATCATTAAAAGAAGACTAAAACACATCACTATTAAGAGATAACACCTTTTTAAATAAGCACTATTAAAGTACTCTTTACAATAAACATAAAAAAAACCACCCACCCGTTGCCGGGCAGGCGGTAAAAAATTATCAAATCTTAACTATATAATATTACAGAATACCCTGATCCACCATAGCATTAGCTACTTTCAAAAAGCCGGCAATATTAGCACCTTTCACATAGTTTATATAACCATCATCTTCGGTTCCGTATTTAATACAAGCTTTATGAATATTATCCATAATTCGTTTAAGTTTCTCATCAACTTCTTCCTGATGCCATGAAAGCTTCATTGCATTTTGCGACATCTCCAAACCTGATACAGCCACACCACCGGCATTTACAGCTTTTCCGGGACCAAAAGGAATTTTATTTTTTCGGAAAATATCAATAGCTTCAGGGGTACAACCCATATTTGAAACTTCAGCAACGACTTTAACACCATTTTCAATCAATTGTTTTGCATCATCTCCATTTAACTCATTTTGAATAGCGCAAGGCATAGCTACATCACATTTTACTTCCCAAGGCTTTTTACCTGGAATAAAAACGGCACTTGGAAATTCATCAGCAAAAGGAGCCACAACATCCTGGTTAGATGCTCTTAATTCGAGAAGATAATCAACTTTATCTCCTGAAATTCCTTCTTTATCATAAATATAGCCATCGGGGCCAGAAACAGTAACCACTTTTCCGCCCAATTGATTAATTTTTAACGCAGCACCCCATGCTACATTACCAAAACCGGATAAAGTTACAATCTTACCCTCAAAAGATTCGTTAAATAACCCCATCATTTCCTGGGTAAAATAAGCTCCCCCATATCCTGTTGCCTCAGGTCTGATTAAACTTCCTCCCCACTCAATTCCCTTACCTGTAAGTACTCCTGTGTTTTCTCTTGCTAATTTTTTATACATCCCGTATAAATATCCAATTTCTTTTCCTCCTACCCCTATATCTCCGGCAGGAACATCTGTTTCAGGGCCAATTAATTTCCATAATTCCAACATAAAAGCCTGACAAAATCGCATAATTTCATTATCTGATTTACCTTTTGGATTAAAATCAGAACCACCTTTTCCGCCCCCCATGGGGAGAGTAGTAAGGGAATTTTTAAATATTTGTTCGAAACCAAGAAACTTTAAGATACTTAAATTCACACTGGGGTGAAAACGCAAACCACCTTTATACGGGCCCAGTGCATTATTAAACTGGACACGATATCCCAGATTGACCTGAACTTTTCCACGATCATCAACCCATGGAACTTTAAACATAAGTACGCGGTCGGGTTCAACTATTCTTTCAATAATTCCTGCAGATTCCAGATGTGGATTTTCACTTACCGTTTCTTCAATAGATTCCAAAACCTCTCTTACTGCCTGGAGATACTCTGTTTCACCAGGATGCTTTGTTTCCAGGTTTGTTAAAATATTTTTTACATTCATTTTTCTATTTTTTTAAATGTTCTCAACTAACCATTTGATTTTCTTTTGCAAAAGTACTTTTAAAATAGATATACCTATTACTTTAAATTAATTTTTAATCTAAATTCAAAATTATTTATGTTTTTTAGTTTTAAAGTCCTATAGTATTATTAATCATTATCTTAGTTAATAATAAACTGACAAAAAGCTGATTTAAATAAAGGCAACAAAGTTATATTTAAAAAAAACAGTAAAAGACTTAAGACATATTACGTAATTCCCCCATAAAAAAAATAACTATATATATTAATTAAAACATCAAATAACAAACTATATTTAGTATTTTAACAACTTATAAAGATATAAAAATATGAGCGATAAACAGGCAAATATGCTTTTTGCAGATAAAATTATTTCATTTTATAAGAGATTAACAATCAAAGAAAAACTGCCGGGTGAAATAGAAATCTTAAACCCGTATAAAAATGATGAGGCAATGCATACATGCAATTTATTTTATAAAAAGTATTATAACGATTCAAAATTCAGACGTTTGATAATAGGAATAAATCCGGGACGATTTGGAGCAGGGATTACAGGAATTCCATTTACAGATCCGATAGAACTGAGTAATTCATGTGGCATTATAAATAATTTTGAGAAAAAGTCAGAGCTGTCATCAAAATTTATCTATTTACTTATTAATAATATGGGAGGGCCCGAACATTTTTATAAGCATTATTACATAGGTGCTGTTAGTCCGTTAGGATTTGTAAAAAACAATAAAAATTTTAATTATTATGATGATAAAATTTTAGAAAGAAGTTTAAAACCTTTTATTGTAAACACACTAATTCAGCAAGTTGCATTAGGCTTAAAAACAGACAAGTGCTTTTGTTTAGGACAGGGTAAAAACTATGAATATTTTAAACGTTTAAATGACGAATTAAAAATTTTTAAAGAAATAAAACCCCTACCCCACCCACGCTGGATAATGCAATATCGCAGAAAAAATTTAAATGAATACATTGAAGAAATAAGTGACATGTTAAGTAAATAATTTCATGTCAGGAATGACATATTTATTTTTAAACATATTTAATATTTTTTAATTTATTTATATATTGTTTTATGCCTGTTAATTAATTTACACTATTGTAATTGGCATAATTTATGATAATCCGCAATAATAAAAATTAAAAAATATAAAGTTATGGTGTTACCCACAAATTTAAAACATGTTGCAAGTGCAGCAGAACTGGAAGGAATATTAAAAGATAAAGAAAATGTAATGGTATGTTGCGGAAGAATGGGGCCAATGTGCGTTCCTGTATATGCAGCAATGGAGGAATTACAGGAAGAATTTCCAAATATAGAATTCAGGGATATGTTATTTGACAATCCTGAAGCCAGAGTGATAAGAGAATTACCCGAATGTCGTGGATTTATGGGATTACCATTTACTATTTATTATAAAAATGGTAAAGTTGTATCTGCAACAAGTAGTATTCAAACAAAAGAACAGATTAAAGAGATTCTAAAGCGGGAATTTAATTAATTTAAACTTTAAAAGTATTTTATAAGGTGAATACCATAAACATGGGTTCACCTTTTTTTAAATTATTTTAAAATGGAAAACAACAATACAAACAGGTTTGACACCATTGTTTTAGGCGGTGGCCCGGCCGGATTAACTGCAGGGATTTATCTTGCAAGATCAAAAGCCAGGACACTAATACTAGATACAGGAATGCCTGGTGGACAAATGATACTTACATATGAAATAGCCAACTATCCCGGAATTGAAAAAACAACAGGCTATCAGCTTTCTGCAACCATGGCAAAACAAGCCAAAACCTTTGGCTGTAATATTATGTCTAATGTTACCATTACCCAAATGGATCTAAATTCTGATATTAAGACTTTTACCCTTGCTAATGGAGAAAAGTACGAAGCCATATCAGTTATTATTGCAACAGGAGGAAGATCCAGAATGTTAAATGTACCGGGAGAAAAAGAATTTAAAGGCCGTGGAATCTCTTACTGTGCAACCTGTGACGGTGATTTTTTTCAAGATAAAAATATTATAGTTGTTGGAGGTGGTAATTCAGCCCTGGAAGAAGCCGTTTCCCTAACAAAATATGCAAATAAAGTAACGATTGTACATGAGTTTGATCATTTTCAAGCCTTTGACCACGCTGTTAAAGAAGCGAAAATAAATTCTAAGATAGACTTTATAATGGAATCTCATATTATTGGTTTTTTTGGAAAAGACAGTCTCGAAAAAGTTCAAATAAAAAATTTAAAAACAAATCAAATTACCGAAAAAAAAATTGACGGAGTATTTATTTTTGTTGGATACGAAGCAAATACAAAGTCACTAAAAGGCAGTGGAATTAAGCTAAACAAATGGAATGAAGTTATAGCAAATGAAAATATGGAAACAAATCTGAAAGGAGTATATACTGCAGGAGACTGCAGAGCAAAGAAATACCGTCAAATCACCACAGCGGTTGCAGATGGAACCATTTCAGCATTGAATGCTTTAAACTATATTAACGAGAGGGATTAATTTCATTATTACACATTATTAATATTTCCCTACATTTGCCATTTTCAAAATAAAATGGTTTATGTTTGATAATCCTTTAATTGGTTCTGAGCAACACTGGGCACTTTGGGCAATATTAATTTTTGCTGCAACTTTTGGAATATGGGCTGAATACTATACAAACTGGGGAAAGAAAATTTCTGCTGTTGTAATAACAATTTTATTTACTTTTATTTTATCGAATTTATCAATAATACCAGCTACTGCAGGAGTATATGATATAGTATGGTCATATTTAGTACCATTAGCTGTACCTTTATTATTATTCAGAGCAAATTTAAAACGTATAATTCTGGAATCCGGTCCCACACTGCTTGCTTTTACCATTGGGTCTGTAGGTACTGTGGTTGGAACAATTATAGCATTTAAAACAATTCCACTGGGAGAAGAAGGATGGAAACTTGCAGGAATTTTTTGTTCCACATATATTGGCGGATCTATGAATTACGTTGCAGCATCGGAAGCCTTACAACTGCATTCAAGCGATCTTCTCACTGCGGGAGTAGCAGCAGACAATTTAGTTATGACTCTTTATTTTTTATTATTGTTTGCCATTCCCTCAATGGGATTTCTGAATAAAAGATTTAAAAATATTCATCAGAAAGAAGCGGAGATGAATGAAATACAAGAATTTACAACTGAAGACCTTCAGGAAAAACCAGGGTTACTTGATTTAGGCAAAGCATTAAGTATTGGTTTTATTGTATCAGCTATAAGTTTTTATCTACAGGATTTAATAGGAATAAAAGGAAGTGCTATATTAATTATTACGCTTCTAATAATAACGCTGGCAAGCATTTTCCCTAAAAAGATGAATGAAATAAAAGGAGCAGATCAAATTGGATCTTTCTTAATGCAAATATTTTTTGCAGCAATTGGTGCCAGTGCTAATATTATTATTGTAATGAAGGTTGGACCTGTGTTATTTTTATTTGCCGGTTTAATATTATTGGTTCACTTACTATTTATTTTATTTTTCGGGAAGTTATTTAATTTAGATTTAGCTGAAATTGTTATAGCCTCAAATGCAAATATGGGAGGGCCCACAACAGCAGCTGCCATGGCTGTTGGAAGAAGATGGAAGTCATTAGTATTACCTGCTATTTTATGTGGAACTTTAGGTTATGCAGTTGCTACATTTATTGGAGTTGGAGTAGCCTATTTTCTTCGCTAGTTCGATAGATTAAATTAACCTCTAAATTAATATGCCCTAAAAAAACAACTATTTTAATAAAATTAATATAAACTTAATTTTAAAAGAATAAACCTGGCAAGAAGCTATACCTTGCTTATATAATATGTAATTTTTTATTAATAAAAGGATTATGATGTCTTTTTGTTAAGAATCAATAAAAATTCTTAAATTTTTTATTAACATCTATTAACATTTTTTATAACCTTAACTAATTGATTTATGGATGTTTAAAGTGTAAATAGTTAATAAAGCCCTTAAATTTCAATGTAATTAAAGATTAGTTAATGCAAAAAAAAGCCATATTTATCTATATTTGCCTGAGAAAATGAGAAACCAAATTTATTAATTAAAATTTTTGTTATGAGACGAACAAATTTACTGTTTACCCTCTTCATTAGCCTGATTTTTGCAGGCACTTCTATGGCACAGGGTATTGTAAAAGGTGTTGTTAAAGACGCCAAAAGCCACGAGACCCTTGTTGGGGCTACTGTGGTTGTTAAAGGAACAACAATTGGAGCTACTACCAATCTAGACGGTAGCTTTTCATTAAATGTTCCTTCCGGTAATAAAACATTAGTTATAAGTTATGTAGGTTATAAAACAAAAAACCTAAATGTAACTGTAAATAATGGACAAACAACAAATTTAGGCAGTATCAATTTAGAATCTGCCGCTATTGGTTTGCAGGAAATTAATGTTTTAGCCAATATTGCAATTGACAGGAAAACTCCTGTTGCTGTTTCCACTGTAAACAGTGCTACAATTGCAGAGGTGTTAGGTTCACAGGAATTACCAACAGTATTAAACCGAACTCCTGGTGTATACGCTACTGTAGGATCTGGTGGTTATGGTGATTCCAGAATTAACATTCGTGGTTTCGACCAGAGAAATGTTGCCGTTTTAATTAACGGTATCCCTGTTAACGATATGGAAAATGGCTGGGTTTACTGGTCAAACTGGGCAGGCTTAGGTGATGCTGTTTCAATGATTCAGGTTCAAAGAGGTTTAGGAGCTTCTAAGCTGGCAATTAATTCTGTTGGTGGTACTATGAACATTATTACCAAAACTACTGATGCACAAAAAGGTGGTTCTATTTATGCAGGTTTAACTTCATACGGTAATAAAAAATTCATGCTTGCATTGAATACCGGAGTTGGAAAACATGGATATGCCATTACTTTTGTCGGTTCAAGAACTTATGGTCCCGGATATATTGATGCTACTTATGTTGATGCATGGTCTTATTTCTTATCAATATCCAAACAATTCAGTAAAAAAAGTAAGCTACAATTTACTGCAATTGGTGCACCTCAAAAACATGGTCAACGTGCAAACTCGCAGTATTCAGCACAAACTTTTGCTCAGGAAGAACAAAATGGTGTTAAATACAATCCTAATTGGGGATATATAGGCGGAGGAGAGATGTTAAATGAAAGAAACAACTTCTATCACAAACCTCAATTTGCCTTAAACTGGTATTACAATATCAATGAAAATAATTTCCTTGCCACTTCAACTTATATGTCTGTTGGTAATGGTGGTGGTTCCGGAATTCTTGGGAAAAGTCCTTTTAAATATGGAGCTCCTCAAAATGCCTTGGGACAAAGAGACTGGGATGTTGCTGTTGCTGCAAATGCAGCCTCAACTACGGGATCTAAATTAATCATGAGAAACTCCATGAATAATCACTTCTGGGTAGGAGTTTTATCTACATTAAACTCTAAATTATCAGATAATTTTCATTTGATTGCCGGAATAGATGCACGGAAATACATTGGTAGTCACTACCGTACAGTACGAAACCTTTTGGGTGGTGCTTATTGGTATGATGCTGTTAACCATAATGCAAAAGTTGGTGATATAATTGCTTACCATGATGATGGATTTGTAAGTTACGGGGGATTATTTGGTCAGTTGGAATATTCAGCCGGAAATTTTGATGCTTTTGTTGCCGGTTCTGTTAATAATACCTGGTATGGCAGAAAAGATTATTATAATTTTGCAAGAGGAAGAGGTGATTTAAATGCTAAAGGAGTATCCAGAATGGGGTATAACTTTAAAACCGGTGCAAACTTAAACATCAGTGAAAGTAGTAATATTTTCTTTAATGCCGGTTATTATTCAAATGCACCATATATGAATTTTGTTTATATCAACTATAGTAATACTATTAATCCCAGACTAGGAAACGAATCTGTTAAAGCCGCTGAATTTGGTTATGGATTACATCTTCCTGGTTTTACTTTAAATTTAAATGCTTATTATACAGCCTGGGATAACCGTTGGGCAAAATCTTATATTCGTTTCACAGCACCTGATGGAACAAAATACAATGGAAATGTTTATTATCAAGGTTTAAATGAATTACATACAGGTCTTGAAATTCAAGCCAAAGCAAAAGTCTCTGCTAATTTTGAATTAGGTGCATTTGCTTCACTTGGTAACTGGAGATATGTAAATGATACAAGAGTTTCTATTTATAATGATGCTACCCAAGCAAAAGTTGGGGAAGCTTTGGTTTACACCAAAGGCTTAAAGGTTCCGGATGCTCCTCAAACACAATTTGGATTAACAGGCCGTTTAAATTTAGGCAACTTTGTTTTTGGTGGTCAATATAATTATAATGCTAATTTATACTCACGTTTTGATGCAACCAAAAGAACAAATCCTAACGACAGAGGACAATCTTATAAATTACCTGCTTATGGAACCGTAAACTCATTTATGCAATATAACTTTGATATGGGTGGTTTCCGTTCTACTTTCCTTGTTAATGTTTATAATTTATTCGATGCGAATTATGCAATCGAAGGTTGGGATAACGCAGTTAAATACAACGGGACTTATTCACATAGCAAAGAAAACTTTGCCGGATTCTGGGGTTTCAGAAGAAACTTTAACTTTAGTATAAAAGTTTATTTCTAAACTACTTAGCTTTAAAAATAAAAA
>WGGC01000044.1 GCA_015491905.1 Bacteroidales bacterium
AAATATTTTAAAGGTTTGACAATATGAGCCCCCAGGAATGTAACTTCTAACTTTGAAATTATTCCAATCGGGATATCCACGAAAGGCAGATTCACCACTTAATTCAAACCCAAGTAACAAAAACAAGTTTCATTACTTTATACATTCAGACCATGATTGCGCTCGGACTTTTTAAGCACCATTCAAAAAACCGGACTTTGCAAGGAACTCTCTACAAAAGTACTTCCGTTAGCGAAAATATTCAACCGGAATTTTTATGGTAGGGGGATAGCACACAACGGGAGTCTGCGCATCAACTCCCTATTAAATTGTAAATTTAGCATAATTTCTTGTCTAAGGGTTTTATATAGGGCATATAACAGTATTTTTTTATGTTGAAGTTTACATAAAAATTTACATTTAAGATAAAATTGCTTAAAACAGCTCTAAATGCCTCAAATTCGTGTAAAAAAACTTTATAAAAACCTTTTAACCATGTTTTTAAGGTATTTATCCCAAGTATGGATATAATTCTTTTGAGGTTATATACCGTCATCATAATGTTTACTTCGGTTAATACGTTTTGTTTCCCTTTCATAAGGGTATATGTAAAACCCCATTGCCGTTTTAATGTTCCAAACTGATGTTCGGTTATTTGTTGTCGCTTTCGGTAGTATTGTGGGTTCTGATTAACTCTATTTTGATTTTCTTCCAGAGCCTCTTGATAAATACTTCTTTCGATAAATCTTCCCTTTTTGTTTTTGGTACATTTTTCTCTTAGTTTACATCCCTCACAGGCCTTAGTATAATATCGCTTTACTCTGTGATTTCGCTTCTTGTATATTTTGCCGCTTCTTGTCATCAACTCTCCGGCAGGACAGATATAGGTGTCTGATTTACTGTTATATTCAAATATTTGCATGTCGTAAAGTCCATTGTCTTGTGAAGAATGAGCTTTGGGCGAGGAGTAGGTTGTAATTCCATTTTTTGTGCAGGTATCAATGTGCATGCCCGTTGTGTATCCTTTATCGCTTAAACAGTTCATTTTATCAACTCCCAATAATTTTTTTGCATCCAAAGCCATATCTGCTAATGCATGAGTATCGTTAACTGAGCCTGTATCGTTATTTATAAAAAGTTTATGTTTTTCATCGCAGCCGGCCTGAACATTATATCCAACATTAACAACATTTCTATGAAGTATTACCGATTTTGCATCGGGGTCTGTCTTGCTTATTTGTGCTTCACCTGATTCGTTGAGTTCTTTTTCAATGGACTTATAATATTCCTTTTTCTCTTGCTGCCACTTAATTTTCTTTTCAATTTCTTTTTTCCGCTCACCCTCCGGACTATCTTCATCATCAAGCCTGTTTTGGTATTCTGCAATCTTACCATCAATATATTCCAGGTGACGGTCTATTTTCTTTTGGTTGAAGTTATTCTTAAGGCTGTTTTGTGCTCTTATCTTAAATGAGTCGATGGCTATTGTTTCTCCGCTTATCAAATTCAACTCTTTTAACATCATTACAAAATACCTAAACGACTGCTTAAAGGCTTTTGGGTTATTCTTGCGGAAGTATGCTATTTTTCTGGCAGACGGTTGAAGGCCTTTCATAAGCCAGATTACTTCAATATTTACTTTACAGGCGGATTCCAGATCACGTGAGGAACGCAATTTCTTTTTATATCCATACATAAACAGTTTTAGCATATCGGAGGCTTTATAAGGCGGCCGCCCTTCTGCTTGTAAAACATCATTAAAACCAAGTTCTCTTATGGGTAGTGCGTCCACAAACCAGTCCACAACCCTGGCCCACGAATCATGCTCAACAATGGCTTCAAAGTCCATCATTACCAATTGATTTCTGTCAAATCCTGTTATAAAATCCATAATCTGCTTTTATCTTATTTACTATATAAAAATATGGATTATCAGCAAGATAGACAAGTATTTTCAGGGATTTTTTATTGAAATAATGTGTTCTTTTTTATTGTAAAGGGTGTTTGGGTTTTTGCGCAGTCTGACGGTTGGGCTATGGTGCGTGCCGCCTTTTTACTTCTAATTTTCTTAGTTTATGTTCTCTCCAAATATACGACTATCCTTCTTAATTACAAGTAAATAAGGCATGCACTATAAGCCGTTGTTAGGCTTTGTTATTCTTCAATTATCCTTAATAAATCATCGTTTAAATAATAAACTTCACTTCCTATTTTTTTTGGTCTTAATATTCTATTTTCGACCAATTCATTCATATATTTTGTCAGGGTTGTTCTTGATGTTTTCTTTATTATTTGTCCTATCACTCTTGGTTTTATGTAAGGCTGACTAAAAATGACTTCATTTATTTCTTTATTATACCATTTTATTTTTCCCTTAGCGTAATTATTAGTTTCTTCCATTTGCGAAAGAATGTCATTTATCTTTTCATTTGTTATCATGGATGTTTTTTCAACAGCATCCAGCATATAAATAATCCATCCTTCCCAGGAATTTCTTTGTGTTACAGCACTTAATTTAAAATAGTAGTCATCTTTATTTAGAATAATATATTTTGATATGTATAAAATGGGTTGTGATAATAAACCTTTGCTTACTAAGTAGAGTAAATTTAGTATTCTTCCTGTTCGTCCATTTCCGTCTTGAAAGGGGTGAATGGCCTCGAACTGATAATGTGCAATACACATTTTCAACAGAGGGTCAAAAGAATATTTTAAATCGTCATTTAGAAAGTCTATCAAATTATTCATTAATAGCTCTATAACTTGTTCATTCCTCGGTGGTGTATATACAATTTCGCCCGGTCTTAATTCACTTTGCCCTCGTTTTATTACAATATTTGCTTGTGGTGGTCTGTATCCGGATGTTGTTTCTTTTATTTGATTAAAAACCTGAAGGATTAACTGCTTGTTTATTAAACGATTATCTTGCAAAGTCCTATATCCTGCCCATAAAGCTTCTCTGTATTTTAAAACTTCTTTTGTTGCGGGATTAGAATGTTCATTTCGTTTCGTATCTGATATTGCCTTGTATAACTCATCTTCTGTTGTAAATATGTTTTCAATTTCTGTTGAAGTTTTAGCTTCCTGTAAAGAGAGCGTATTAACCAACATTAAAGGATTTGGCAATCGATTTAAGTTCCCGTTTACTGTTGCTAATGCTCTTGATGATGATACTAATTTTTTTAAAATATTTACATTACTTTCAATATCAATTTTAGGCGGTAATAAAGGTAGGTCATTATATGGCTTTGTTCTATCAAACATATTTTATAATTTTAATTGTCCATGTTATTGCTTTATTTGAACATATTGCAAATATATAATAAGTTCTCGCAAGAACCACATTATTTGTCCATTTTATGAAAATAAATGAACGTTCCTGTTGTTGTCTTCAAATTTTGAACATTAATTTTATACGTGTTCATATTTGTCTGTTTTATTGGACAAAATGTGTTTTTTAATAAAGCCTAACGGC
>WGGC01000045.1 GCA_015491905.1 Bacteroidales bacterium
CATTTTATCAATAGCTTTACAAGCCCTGAAGCCATCTGCAATAGCTGAAATAGCATCAGCAGTACGGTTAACAGCATCGCCACCGGCAAACACTTTAGGATCACCTGTTTGTTGCTGTTCGTTTACTACAAACCTTCCACGTTCAATTTTAATCCTTTCAAGGAATTCTTCTTCAAGGAAACTGTAGTCACCCATCTGGCCAATAGCAGCCATTACAGAAGTTGCTTCCAGAATGGTATTACTACCTTCAATAGCAACCGGTCTTGGCCTTCCACCTTTATCATCAGGAACCATTTTTGCTTTTAGATATTCGATGGATTTAACACGGCCATTTTCATCTTTATGAATTGCAACAGGAATACCTTGAGGAATAATTTTAACGCCTTCGTCTTCGGCTCCTTCAATTTCTTCCCAATCGGCAGGCATATCCTGAACACGACGACGATATAAGATAGTAACATCAGCACCAAAACGACGTGATACACGTGCGGCATCAATAGCAACGTTTCCACCACCGACAACAACAACTTTATCACCAATTTCCACTCTTTCGCCTGAGTTAATCATATATAAATAATCAACTGCTTTCATAGAGCCTTTGGCATCTTCACCATCTATTCCAAGACTCCATGCTTTTGGGAAACCAACGCCCATAAATACAGCATCAAATTTGTCATATATTTCTTTAAAAGAAATATCTTTTCCAACTTTGGTATTAAATTTAATTTTAACACCAATACTTTGAATATATTCTATTTGTTTATCTAAACTTTCAATTGGCAAACGATATTTTGGAATACCATACATTGTTGCACCGCCGGCTTTAGCGTTAGCCTCATAAATAGTTACATCATAACCGCGCAATGCAAGGTAATAAGCGGCTGTTAACCCTGAAGGACCGGCACCCACAATTCCAACCGTTTTGCCGTTAGGTTCCTTAATTTCCGGATTAACGATTTCATGTGTTATTTCTGAAGAAATAGCAGTTTCTGTAGCATATCTTTTTAACCAACGAATAGCAATTGGGTCTCCTCGGTGAGCAATAGCACAAACATCCTCACAACGACGGGTACAAACTTTACCACACATTTCGGGTAAAGGATTATTATCATAAATTATTCGTAATGAATCTGCATCATTTCCTGCTGCAATAGCATTAATATATTCAGGGATATGCATGTGATCGGGGCATACTTCGGTACAAATACCGCAACTTATACAACGACTAGCCTCAGCTCTGGCTTCAGCTTCATTATAGCCCAGAACAACTTCAGCAAAACTCTTAACTCTATCTGAACCTTCGAGTTCTCTCATGGGAACCCTGTCATATACATTTAAAGAAACCTCTTCAGTACTATAAAAAGAAATACGTTCGTTACCTTTCGGATTATCTTTTCCCGGAGTCCATAAAAACGAATCAGGATCTTCACTAACATAAAGGTAATCTTTTGTAAGGGAAAGGCTGCCTGTAGGGCAAACTTCCACACACAATGCACACCAGCAACATCTTCCATTGTCAACACGAGGGCGAAGGCCTGAATCACCTTTATTACCTTCAATACCTTCAAGGTTAATCATATCAATAGCCTCATTCTGGCAAATTGTAGCGCAGTTACCACACCCGATACATTCGTCTAAATCATTATAATGAAATCCACGATAGCGATCAGCAGCTTCATGTTTTAAATTCGCAAATGGGATGGTATGTGGTTTTTTACCAAACTGTTTTAAAGCGGTTAAAGGTTTCAGCGTTCCTTCCAGATCAAAAAAACTCATAATTTTCTGTTTTTTGTCTTATAAAAATTATCTTTCAATTTCAGGAGGACAAGTTCCGAGGCTATTCATAATAGCAGAAATATCGGCAACATTTTCACCAACTAACAAGTCTTCCAATAATGTAATACCATGGGCATAAGCAGCACCTCTGAAATGAGTACGCCTGGGATGAGTACTTCCATCACTAACAATATACATTCCTACCTCACCTCGTGTAGCCTCTGTACGTGCATAAGCATCTCCTTTTGGTAAAGCCCATTTATGAGGATTAGGAATACGATTATAATATTCGCCTGAAGGCATTTTATCAATTACCTGTCTTATTATTCGTATTGATTGTCTAATTTCCTGACGTCTTACCAATGCGCGTGACCATATATCACCTCCTTCTTCTGTTGGAACAATAAAATCCAGTTTATCGTATACTTCATAAGGATCATCGATACGAATATCGCTATGAATTCCGCTTCCTCTTAATACAGGTCCAACTACTCCCCATTCAACAGCTTTTTCTTTAGGTATAACGCCAACGCCTTGAGTTCTTTTCTGGAAAATAGTATTAGAAAACATCAGATCATCATAGTCTTTCAGTCTTTTTTCCAGATAATCCATAGTTTTAAGGACTTTTGATTCAAATCCTTCCGGAAGGTCTCTACGAACGCCACCCGGCCAAATATACATATGATAAATTCTTCCTCCTGTTAACTCTTCAAAAAGGTCAAGAATATAATTACGGTCACCAACAGACCATTGGCCCATAGTATATAAGCCTAAAGAACCGTTTTGACCACCATACCACAGCATATAAGAGGCCATACGTGCAAGTTCCAAAACAAGAACACGAATATATTTAGCTCTTTCGGGTACTTCTCTTCCTTCCAGTAATTCAACAGCTCTTGCATAAGATTCTTCTACAGGGTCTGGTTCAGGTACACAAAACCGGCACAAAAGAGTAAAGCTTTGCAGCCAATTTCTACGTTCCTGTAATTTTTCAAAGGCGCGATGCAAATACCCGACTTCGGTGCGGGCTTTTACAATAGTATCGCCTTCTATCTGTACTTTGACCATCATGTTTCCGGTAATCCCCGGATGCTGAGGTCCAATATAAAGTGTCGTTGCTTTTTCTCTCATTTTACCTTTCGTATTTTTTTGCAAAATCAGGAATTTCTTCTCCGTCTCTTTTAGAAATAGTTTCACGAACATTTTGAGCATCTTCTCTTCCGGGACGATGCCAGAATGTTTTTTCCGCATATGCAGCTGTATCAAAATCCCTTCTAAACGGGGGAGGTCCTTGCCAGTCTTCCAGAATAAATTCTTCAGGGGCAACCAAACCCGTAAACTGAACTCCAAACATCTCTTTTAACTCTCTTTCATAAGTATTTGCCTGACGCCAGATCATATCGATATTATCCAACACAGGATTATTTCTGTCAATACGGGTTTTAACAAAAACTTTAATTTTATCTTTAGGTGACCATACAATAAAGACAACTTCAAATTCGCCTTCTTCAAGCCAATCTACACAACTAATATGGGAAAGGTGAATAAAGCCCATTTCATCCTTTAAATAAAAAAGAATAGAAGGGATTGTCTCTTTATTTACATGAAAATCCAAACGATTATAACTAAAATCATTTTTTTCAGTGGCATCTTTAAAATTAGCCTTTATTCTGTTGATAATATTATCTTTTAGTTCTTTCATATCTCAATAGTTTTACCAGTTGTATTCGGGCATAACCCAATTAGGAATAATTTTTTTCTGATTGGCACGATACCATTCCAGATTTTCTTTATAATGTTTTGCCCCGGTAGCTCTACCCTCACCGATACGTTTTTGAAGTTTAACAAAACCTTGTATAACAGCTTCAGGGCGGGGCATGCAGCCATTTATATAAACGTCAACAGGTAAATATTTATCCAAAACTTTAATTGTATTATAAGAATCGAAATACATTCCTCCGTTGATAGTACAAGAGCCAAAGCCAATAACATATTTTGGATCCTGCATTTGTTCATATACCCTGATAACTCTTTTTAAAGTTTTTACAGTTAAATATCCAGTAATAAGTAAAACATCAGCCTGGCGGGGAGTGGCGGCACCTCTAATACCTAAACGCTCCGAATCATAGCGGGAGGTCATTGTGGGAGGAATTTCTATAGCTCCGCAACCGGTACCGTAAGCTAATACCCAAATGGAATGCTTTCGCGTCCAGTTTTGGATATAATCGACAATTTTTTGAGAATTTTTATCGTTGTACATAACTTTTCTTATTTATAAAATAACAGCCTGTATAATTGCAAGTAATCCAAAGAAACTAGGCCATCCCCAAAACCAGCGGATAGCTTGTTCGGTTCTATACCGTGGAGTTGTCATTCCATAAAGTATAGGAATTAAATACAAAGCAAATGTTTTTAATAATAATACAGGTAAATTAGCTGCTCCTCCTAAAAACAAATCAACATATAAAGTCAATTTAGCAAAAGTAAAAACAGAACCTGAAGACATCATAACGAATAGATATTTACCACCATTTTCTGATGCAGGCCCGGAGGCAAGTTCTGTAGGGGCGCTTACAATATCAAAAGGAGAATAGCGGAACATTCCAAACATAGCCAGGATAGCGGCAATAAAAGCAAAGGGTGAAGAGAACATAAACCAAGTTCCTGTTTGGGCTTGTGCTTCCATTAATCCTTCGATAGAAGTTGTATGATATTGAATCATTAAAGCTATCAGAGCCATTACCCAGGGTATTTCAAAACCTACCATTTGACTTAATCCACGAGTTACACCAATGGCAGCATTTGGGTTCCCGGTTTGACCGGAACCAAGGGCCATACCAAGAGGGCCAAAAGTCATAATATAAATTAAGAAAATTAAATCTCCTTTAAAATTCAAGTTAGGAAACCATCCGTTATTGGTAAATACCGGAACTATTAACAATGTCATTACAGAGGATACCATTAAAAAGGCAGGCCCCAGATAATGCATTATACCATGATGTATAGCAGTCTCCTTTGAAGAAAGTTTAAAAGCATCAATAAAATTTTGATAAAACGGAGGTCCTTTTCTATTTTGCACACGTGCGGTTATTTTACGGTTAAGCCCACCATAGGTCATCCCCACAATAAAGGCCACTAAAAAAGTGACGATTGCTCCTAAAATATTAATAAATAATTCCATGGCTTGGTTAAATTAAAACAATACATCTTTAAATAATAAAACTATTACTACAAATACAAAAACATAAATTGCATAAGTTTGTCCGTTACCGGTATAAATTCTTCTAAGAAATTCAAAAAAGCTCTCCAGCCCGTCAGCAAATTCAGTATAATACCTATCAATTTGTCGTTTCATAACCGGACCTACAGCTCTTAAGAAAGGCTGTGCAAAACCAAGTGAAAAAGTAAGGTTTTCATTTTCCCCGGGTACTTCACCTGAACTACTAATATCTTTTGTGCTAACATATCTTGTACCTTTAAACCCTTTCCATATAAGTACAATAGCGAAAAACACAAAAATAGCAACAACACTATATAATAAAGGCTTAAGAACAACCTGATTTCCCCAACTGTTGAAAAGAATTGAAGTGTCCCATAAATGTTTATATGTACTAACGAATCCCAGATCAACTAATCCATTATTAATCGGATTCAGGATAATACCAGGCCATGAACCTAAAACAGCCATAAACAGGGCCATTAATACCATAGGTACAACCATTGTTGCAGGAGCTTCTTTAACGTGTTCCCATTCCTTTTCTTCCTGTCCCATGAAAAAACCAAAAAGAAATTTATAGCAATACAGGAAGGCTGCAGTACTAGCAAAAAAGATAAGGATCACCAATAAATAATGATTGCTTGTAATTAAAGCCTCATAGAGCATCCATTTACCGACAAACCCACCCAGAGGAGGAATACCTGCCAGGGCAATAATTGCAAGCAAAGCAGAAAAGAATGTCCACGGCATTTTTCGTATTAAGCCGGTAACTTCAGTAAAGTTAGTAGTTCCAGTTTGCTTTTCAATAGCACCAACAACCATAAACAAAGTACCTTTAAATAAAGCATGCATTACCGCCAAAAATAAACCTGCCAATAAACCCAGTTCTGTTCCGATAGCCACACCTGTAATAATATACCCCAGTTGGGCAATGGATGAATAGGCCAACAGTTTTTTGGCATCATCTTGCTTTATAGCCCATAGTGTTCCTAATGCAGCTGTTAAACCACCAAGCCAGGCAAGAGTTTCTCGAAACCAAATACCCTGTGGTAAATGAGATATCATAGTTACCAATATAATAACCATCCCATAAATACCCATTTTTGAAAGAGCACCCGAGAAGACACTTGTATAAGCCATTGGAGAACTGCTATATGCTCCGGGAGCCCAAACATGTAAAGGCATCATTGCGGCTTTAACACCAAAGGCAGTTAAAAACAAAATAGGAATCCAGATTTGCCAGCTTAAACTCATTTGAGGATAAGCTTCAATCATATTTCCTATTAAGAAGGTGTTTGTTACAGAATGAACCATAACAATAGCCATTAACATAGCATAAGCCCCAATAGCACTAAAAATAAAATATTTCAATCCCAGTTTCTGATCATCTTTTCCATTGTAAATAACCATTAAATAAGAAGACCAGGTCATAATTTCCCAGAATATAAAGAAAGAGATTAAGTCTTGACTGACTAAAATCCCTAACATAGCCATAATACTGAGGATAAAATTAAAATAGAAATAACCTCTACGTTTTTTTCCTTTCATATAACCTACTGAATACACAGCAGCCAGTGACCCCAAACCAAGAACAATAAGAGAAAACAACCAACCGAAGTAATTAATACCCCAGGTTAAGGTAATACCCCCGGGATTAAAACTCATAAAGTCATTTATATGAACGCCAGCATAGAAAAGAGAAGTTGCCCCCAGGATGGTAGCCAGAAAAATAATATCCTGTAAAACAGAACCTAATTTACCGGCATAATAAGTTAATATCGCGCCTCCGAGGAAAATAATAAATATAAGATATAATGTTGCCATGATTTATCTATGTATTAGCGATTATTGATTAATTGATAAAACATTATGTATATATTGTGATTTATCCATCAAAGCGGCCGAAGCTTTATGTAAAACGCCGGTTACAACATCAGGATAAAAACCGATAAGCAAAATTAATCCACCTAAAACTAACATAGTAATTAATGCGTTGGCAGTAGGTTTCTTTACTTCAATGGAAGATGCTTTTTCTTTAGAGTTATAAAGCCTGTTGACAACTCGTAAATAGTAAACAAGTTCTATTAAGCTGACAAAAAGAATTAAGCTCATAATAAAAATCATATTTTTATCTGCAGCTGCCGTTAACACGGATAATTTACTCCAGAAGCCTGCAAAAGGTGGTAATCCAATTATTGCAAAAGCGCCTAGTGCAAATAAAAATGAAGTTATAGGAAGTTTTTTTCCTAATCCATTCATTTCAGCAATAAGTTTATCTTTAGAGTTATAGACTAAATAACTACCGGAAAAGAATAGAAGTGATTTTATAATTGCATGATTAAGCATTAAAAACAAAGCGGCATAAACACCTTCCTCCGTTCCAAACCCGAAAGCCACCAACACAAGTCCCATCTGCCCAATACTGGAATATGCGAGCATACGTTTCAGTTTTTCTTGTCGTATGGCAGCCATTTCAGCTATTATTAAGGTTAACATTCCAATAATTATCAGGAAGTTAAATGCACCATCAACATCAAAGATTGTAAAAATATAACGAATAATAGCATAAACAGATGCTTTTACAACTATTCCGGCAAATGCAGCGCCAACAGGTCCGGGAGCTTCTGAATAAGCATCAGGAGCCCATCCGTTGAGAGGAAAAATTTCAGCTTCAATTCCTAAGGCTGTAATAAAAAATATCAGAGATATAATTTTATACGTAGGATTCATAGTATGAATCCTGTTTGCGATATCAGCCATATTAAGTGTTCCCAGCTGGGAATAAATAATCATAATGGCGAGCAATAGAAATGTAGATGCAATTGAACCTAACATTAAGTATTTAAACGAAGCTTCGGCACTATCCCTTCCGGTATAAAATGCTGTTAAGCCGTATGCTGAAATACCTGTTATCTCGATAAAAACAAACATATTAAAAATATCACCCGTTAAGACAATACCTACCGAACCGGTAATTAACATCATCAAAAGGAGAAAATATTTTTTTGCAGGTTCATATCCTACATTTTTCTTAAAGCGATAGCTATATAACCATATAAGAAGTCCCAAAAAAATCATAATGGTTACCAGAAACCCCGAGAAGGCACTGAACACAAGGTTAATACCAATTGGTGGTGCCCATCCGGCAATAATTTCAATAATAGGACCGTGGACCATAACATGGTCGAGCAAATTAACTGCTAAGATTAATAAATATATTAATACTAATCCTGGGACAATACGTACCAGTTCTTTCCAAATCATTCCCAAAAGCGGAATTAAAAATGCCGCCAGCAACGGGATTGCAATAAATAATACAGGAGTTCCTACCATTTTAAATTCTTTATTTCATCAATATTTAAAGTACCATGATGCCTGTACAGGCGAATTACCAATGCCAACGCTACGGCTGTAACACCAAATCCAATTACAATTGCAGTTAAAACCAGTGCCTGTGGAACAGGGTCTACCATTAATTTATTAGTACCATCTAAATAGCCGGGAGAAAAAATAGGTGCCGTTCCTCCTTTTAAATAACCAATGGCAACAATAAGCATATTAAGACCTGAATCACTGACAGATAAGCCAATTACTATTTTTAATAAAGATTTTTTTGCCAATGCTCCATATATACCTATGAGCATTACAAGAATAGCTGTTCCGTAAACGGCATAATCTAATAAATCAAATAATGCATTATCCATTACTTTCTCCTTTTTCGTGTAAAATTGTATAAATAACACCTGTTAGTTCAGCAGCAACTTTAAAACCAACGGCTATATATATTATGGGGATAATACCACCGCTAAACACATTGTTCAATACCCCTACAGGCAAAAAGTTCTGTAAAAAGGTTTCTCCATAAATTAACCCTAGTAAACCAATTCCGGCAAATGTTATTCCGGCAATAGATTCAACAATTGACAAGATAATATGACTTACAGAGTAGTTTCTGTATGCCAAAAGCATCAACAGGAATCCGGTTGCTATAATAACACCGCCCTGAAAACCTCCACCAGGAGTTAAATGACCGTGAATAAAAACATAAGCCCCTAAAAGTATAATCGCCGGGAATAACAATTTTGAACCGGCAGTAACAATACTGCTGGAAGAAAACAATACCGAACGAACACCAACTTCATGACGTTTTTTATAAAGAATACTTCCCAGTGCTGTAACAGCAAGAAACAATACGGTTACTTCTCCGAGGGTATCGAAACCCCTGAAGTTAACAACAATTGCAGTAACAGTATTAGCAACATGTAAGCTTTGTACTGTTTGTTTAAGGTAAGTATCTTTAACACCGTGTTTAAAATGAGGCTCTCCAAAACCAATACCGGTGTAGGTAGTAGCAATATAAAAACCAAGTCCGGCAAGTAATAATATAATTAATATTTTTTTCATTTTATGCTTTATTAAGAATTACTTGTTTTAATCATCTCCCTCATAGCGGATAGTATTTCTGATTGCAATAACAAAAATAATAGTCGTTAATGCAGCGCCAATAGCAGCTTCTGTTAAAGCAACATCCGGAGCCTGTAAAAGGTAAAATAAGATAGAAAGCGCCAAACTAACAATTCCGGTACCAATAGTAGCATACATTAAGTCTTTTTGGTAAACAGAATAAATAGCCGCAGCTATCATTAAAATCATTAAGAACAATATCAATATAAAATAAATCATTTTTTTTCCTCCTTATTTTCCTCTTTTTCTGTTACTTCTCTGTAGGCATCCATTTCTTTTACATCACCATGTAATATTAATGGAAAATGTTTTCTTTTATAATTTGCACGTGCTAAAGCATGTGAGCTAATGGGGTTGGAATAAGCTATAAAAATAATTATGATGAGTGTTTTTATCATCCATGAAGGTTCTAAAAACCCCACACCTAAAATTAAGCTCATTGCCCCTAAAGTAGTAGCTTTAGTTCCTGCCTGCAAACGATTATAGGTATCAGGCATACGATAAATTCCCAATCCTCCAAGGAAAAGGAACGCGCTTCCGATGAGCAATAATATTGCTCCTATTATTTCCATTGCACTCATAAGGCACCCTCCAAATATCTGGCAATAACAATTACACCGATAAAGCCTAAAACTGCGTATATTAAGGCTACATCAACATAAATATAACGATGAAACATATAGCCCAATAATACCAGTGCGGCGGTCCCTATAGTAGTAAGAGTATCTAAAGCCACCGTACGGTCAGCGGTATTTGGACCTTTTACAAAACGAATAAAAGATAACAGCATTCCAAATGCCATTAAAATAAGTGCTATATATATTATTGTAGTCATAATTAAAATATTTTTAATAGTACTTTTTCAAAAGGTTCGGCAATATCTTTAAATGCCTTATCAGGATCAGTAGTTTTTACATCTATCCAATGTATATAAAACGTATCACCAATAATATCTACCGATAGCGTTCCGGGAGTTAAGGTAATACTGTTTGCCAATACCATTTTTGCAAATGGAGTTTTTAACTTGGTTTTAAACTTAACGATACCCGGGTTAATAGGCAGTGAAGGAGTTAAAACTCTTCTGGCAACATCAAAATTTGCCATTATCAATGCTGCCAAAAACACCCAGAAATAATAAAATATCCAGAAAATCCTGACAGGACTGAAAATTTTAATAGTACAGCAGGTAAACAAAGGAACACTTGCCAGTGAAATTAACATTGTTGTAACAGCTCCCACCACTACTTCCTGCCAAAAAAATGTTTTGGTAAACATAAGCCAGACCAGCATCAGGAAAACCCAATTGATAATAAACCGTTCTGCTTTTTCTTTTAAAGTTAACTGTTTCATTTCAATAGATTTTTAGTCCAAATCATATTTCTTTGTATCAAAATAGCGCATAAACTGAACTCTTTCATATTCTGCCGGGTTTGGACTGTTTTTCTGACTCATTTTACCTCTGAAGTCATCTAATTTTTCAAAATTATGTTTCCTCATCCAGCTTTTTACGTCTTCCAGCATACCTGTTATTGAATCGATACCATTTTTATATAAAGCAGACACCATCTGAACAGAATCTGCCCCGGCCAAAATTTCTTTTATAATTGATTCGCCGTCATGTACACCGGTAGATGCAATTAAATCACAATCAACCCTGCCGGACATAATAGACATCCACCTCAGCGAAATGGCCAAATCGGAAGAGTGGCTTAATACATTTGTAGGTACAACTTTAAATTTATCAATATCAAAATCCGGGTGGAAAAACCTGTTAAATAAAACAATTCCTTTTACTCCGCTTTTTGACACTCTTTTTACAAAAGCAGCCAAATCAGCAAAATAATAACTCATTTTTACTGAAACCGGAATTTTTACAGCTTCTGTAATTTGTTTAATAATTTTCAGATAGGTATCTTCAACTTCCTGGCAATTCTTATCAAAGTCGGAAGGAAGAATAAATAAATTTAACTCTATTGCATCTGCTCCTGCTTCCTCTAATTTTTTTGCAAAAAAACTCCATTCCCAACTGCTTACACAGTTTATACTTGCAACTACAGGAATATCAATTTCTTTTTTAGCAGTTTTAATAAGTTCTAAAAACCGTTTTATGTTATCATCTTTGATTTTATAATCATAATAATCTAAAAACCGGGTATCCGGAAATTCCTGATCCTTTTCTTTTTCCAGAATACTACGATATTCATTGTAAATTTCTTCTTCAAAGATTGATTTAAGAACAACGGCTCCCGCACCACTGCTTTCAATTTTTTTCAGGTTCTCTACCGAAGTGGTAAGTCCGGAACTTCCTACTATAACCGGACTTTTTAATTTTAAACCTAAATAACTAGTTGATAGGTCCATAGCGTGTTTTTTTATGTTAATTATCATTAATGATGGTGCAAAATTAGAGATTTAAAGATGATATGAAACAGCAAATTATCGGTTGAGGCTTATTTAGGTTTGGTATAAATAAAAGAAAGGCGGTTAATTAGTTAACAACAAATTTCACAGTCAAATATACATATTTAAATAACTTGAATTTCAGATTGTTATAATTAAACAACTGGATAAAGGTTTAATTTGAAAAAAATAAATTGTTAATATTTTGAATAATTATAAATTAACAACTTCTTTATCTTTAAAACATATAAGTTGAAAAATTAATATGAATTAAAGTTATAAATAATTTTATTCAGTGCGGGTGAAACGGGCTGCACACTATAGTCCCTGCAGCAAGAGTCGTGTGTTGCAACAGCCTTCCGGTTTTCGGGAATGTTACCCGTTGTTTTTTTTACCACCAGGTAACTCTAAGTGCTACACAAAGAACACTAAGGAATTGGTTTCATCATTTTGTCCTTCGTGCCTTTTGTGGTTTCCTTACATTTAAAAACTAAAAAATCCCTATTGTGTTCAGAAGCAAAAAAAAAACAAAACCCTCAAAATTGTCATCCTAAATGCAACGAAGGGATTTTTTCAATGTATTATCGCTGAAAAGATTCTTCACTGCGTTCAGAATGACAAGAAAACGAAATCGCCATATTGATCCGCCGAAGTTGTAGAAGAAATTTTAATCATATCATTTCTCTTAACTGTCATCCTGAGTGTAGCGAAAGAACTATTTTTCAATGTATTATCAGGAATTAGATGCTTCTCTCGGCAGGGTGAGATCAGAATGACAAGAAAATTAGACCCTCAAAATTGTCATCCTGAGTGTAGCGAAGGGATTTTTTCAATGTATTATCGCTGAAAAGATTCTTCACTGCGTTCAGAATGACAAGAAAACGAAATCTTCTAAATTGTCATCCTGAGCGTAGCGAAGGA
>WGGC01000046.1 GCA_015491905.1 Bacteroidales bacterium
AGTGCTGTTTTAGGTATTAAACCTGGCGATGTATATAATAAAAAGCTCCTTGAAACAAATTTAAATTATAATGATAAAGGATATGATGTAAGCAGTTTATATATGGATAACGGGTATTTATTCTTTAATGCAACCCCTGTTGAAACATATGTTGGTAACGACTCTATTGATTTGGAAATAAGGGTTCATGAAGGTAAACAAGCACGTATAAGCAAAGTTACTGTAAGTGGAAATACCAAAACCAATGATTATGTAGTTATTCGTGAGTTACGCACTAAACCGGGCCAGCTTTTTAGCCGTTCAGACGTTATACGATCAACCCGTGAACTGGCAAATTTGAAATTTTTTAATGCACAAAGTTTAAAGCCTGATATTAAACCAAATCCGACAAACGGAACAGTTGGAATTAATTACCAAGTAGAAGAAACTTCAGCTGATCAGATTGAACTTTCAGGAGGATGGGGCTATGGAAGGCTTATTGGTACTATAGGACTTAGTTTTAATAATTTTTCTGTAAGAAATCTCTTTAATAAAAAAGCTTGGAAACCTGTACCTTCGGGAGACGGCCAAAAGCTATCATTGCGTTTTCAGACTTATGGTCAAGGTTATATGAACTGGAATGTTTCATTTACAGAGCCATGGTTAGGAGGAAAAAAACCAAATTCATTAACAGTTTCATATTATTATTCTTTATTCTCCTATAAAAACTTAACTAATCCAAGTCTTAGCAGTAAATTTGCTATTAATGGCTTTACAGTTGGATTAGGAAAACGGTTGACATGGCCTGATGACTACTTTACACTTTACCAGTCTATCGACATACAACTGTACGACCTGAAAAATTATGCCAGCATATTTAGAGTTGGAAATGGCAATGGGAAATATAACAATTTGAGTTATTCTATAGTATTGGGAAGAAATTCAATTGACCAGCCTATCTTTCCACAAAAAGGGTCGAATATTTCATTATCTCTACAAATGACCCCTCCTTATTCTTTATTTAAGCCTAATCTGGACTATGCAAGTATGCCCGACAATATAAAATATAAATGGGTTGAATATTATAAGTTTAAATTTAAAGCCTATTGGTATTTTAATTTAGTAGATAAACTTGTTTTAGTACCAAAAATCAGATTTGGATATTTAGGAACGTATAATCAGAAACTCGGCGTTACTCCTTTTCAAAGGTTCTACTTAGGAGGAGACGGCTTGTCAGGATATAATAATTATGATGGTCGTGAAATTATAGGAATGCGCGGATATGCCAATGAAACAGTTACTCCAATGTATTATAAAGACAAAAATATTGGCGGAACGATATTTTCCAGATATACTCTTGAATTAAGATACCCTGTTTCATTGGCACCAACATCTACAATATATGTTCAAGCATTTGTTGAAGCCGGTAATTCTTGGTTAGGTCCAAGAACATTTGACCCCTTCAACGTAAGAAGATCAGCAGGAGTAGGAGCACGAATTTATCTTCCAATGTTTGGAATGTTAGGACTTGACTGGGCATATGGATTCGACCCAATACCCGGAATACCATCTGCTGCAGGAAGTCATTTCCACTTCTCTATGAATCAGTCGTTAGACTAAGAAAACAATATAAAAAAGGCCGGATAAAAAATAATCCGGCCTTTTTTATATTTATATCTTTATAATAACTATTGATAAATACATTATAAAATAAATGTTTTTACTATAAAAAGATAAAATACCTAAAAAACGATAACCTTAACCTAATAAAATTTATATTTTCATTTCTACTTAATGCCTTCCTATAATCTTATTAACCAATTTTATTTTAGCTTTGTATTTTAAAATAAATTATTTGTTTCCACGTTTATATCTTTTATAAAAATATATTTGTCATGAAAAAGAAAATAAGACAATATTTAGTTTTGAAACTTCTTTTCATTCTGCTGTTTATTGGAAACAGTAACATTATTTATGCACAAAAATCAGCCTTTGTAAATACCCAGTATATTTTAAAAAGTATTCCTGAATATCAGGATGCGCAACAAACATTAAACAGACTATCTGAAAAATGGCAGCAAGAAATTACTTTGAAGCAGAAGCAACTACAAGAAATGAAAAATAAGTATCAAACAGAATCAATTTTATTGCCTGCTGATATGAAAAAAAGCCGCCAGGTTCAAATTTCGAAAAGTGAAAATGAATTAATTCAGTTACAACAAAAAAAGTTTGGCCCAAATGGAGCTTTATTTGAAAAACGAAAAGAGTTAATTCGGCCTATACAAGAGAAAATATACAACGCAATTCAGGCTGTAGCTTCTTCAAAAAACATAGATATGGTCTTTGATAAAGCAGGGAGTCCCACTTTGTTATATGGAAATCCCAAATATGATATCAGTGATGCTGTTTTAGATGAACTGGCAAAAGTAATGCAAGTTTCTTCATCACCTGTTAGATAGCTAATTAAAGAATTTATTTTTTAAGGATTTTTAAGTTGTCTGGCAAAGGAAAAATTTTTTACATTTGTCAGCTATTATTATAGATAATTAATAAAAATAAATAGACTTTTAGATGAAAACAATTAGAAAAGGATTTTTACTATTAGCAATTGCGCTATTATTTTCGGGAGTTGGTTTTGCCCAGGGAACCTTAAAAATAGGTTACATTGATTCTAATAAACTGATGAGTATGATGCCTGAAAGTGATTCAGCACAGGCACAAGTGAAAATGTATGCACAAAATTTGCAAAAACAAATGCAAGTTATGGGTCAGGAATATCAGAAAAAAATTCAAAACTACCAAGCTAACGCAGGTACTATGTCAGACCTGATTCGCCAAACCAAAGAAAAAGAAATTGCTGATTTGCAACAAAGGATTCAAGCTTTCCAGGCTTCTGCAGACAAGGATATTCAGCAAAAACAGCAACAACTGTTTCAACCTATTATTCAAAAAGTAAAAAATGCTATTGATGCCGTAGGTAAAGAATATCATTACAACTATATTTTAGATGTATCACAAGGAGTAGTTTTATATTATGCAAATGGAGATAATGTTCTGCCTTTGGTTAAGAAAAAACTAAAACTTAAATAAATAACAATTTATATAAAAAAACCTGCTTTTAAAAAAGCAGGTTTTTTTATGCTTATTCTTTATACCAACCAGCATATTTTTTATAATTTCCGGCAATTCTGTGGATTTCCCCTTCTAAAATTTTTGTGTCCACATCTTTAATTTTTTTAGCCGGAATACCGGCATAAACACTACCTGATTGTACTATTGTATTTTTAGCTACTACAGCACCGGCAGCAATAACAGAGTTTTTCTCAACAATAACATCATCCATTACAATAGCTCCCATTCCAATAAGTACATCATCCTTAATTGTGCAACCGTGAATGATAGCACCATGTCCTATTGAAACATTATCACCAATATTTACTGGTGATTTTTTATAAGTACAGTGGATTATTACACCATCCTGAATATTTACTCTATCGCCTATTTTTATATAATGCACATCACCACGTATAACTGCATTAAACCATACACTGCAGCCATCTCCCATTTGTACATCACCAATAATAGATGCATTTTCAGAAAAATAACAATCTTTACCCCATGAAGGGGATATTCCTCTTAAACTTTTAATCAAAGCCATTTTATTTATTTTTATTTATTGACGGATAATCAATAGAATAATGTAACCCTATACTTTCTTTTCTTGCCATCGCCATTTTTATCACCAGATAGGAAACATTAATCATATTCCTTAACTCACAAATTTCCTGTGAGATAATCGAATTTTTATATAAGTCTTCGGTTTCTTTATATAAAATTTCCAACCTATCCATTGCACGTTTCAAACGCAAATTAGAACGAACTATACCTACATAATTACTCATTATTGATTGCAATTCTTTAGTAGATTGTGTTATCAATATCATTTCTTCATTTAAAACTCTGCCCTCAGCATCCCAATCAGGAATGCCTTGAATAAATTTTATTTTTGAAATTTTATTACTTGCATGAATTGCAGCCCGGTGTGAGAATACTGCCGCCTCTAAAAGAGAATTAGATGCTAACCTGTTAGCTCCATGCAACCCTGTACTTGCTACTTCTCCTGAAGCATATAAATTACTAATGGTTGTTTGACCATATTCATCCACCTTTATCCCTCCGCAAGAATAATGAGCAGCAGGAACTACAGGAATCATAGAAGTAGTTATATCTATTCCGATACTCAAACATTTAGCATAAATTGTTGGAAAATGTTGAAGAATTTCTTGCTTATTAATTTTAGTAGCATCAAGGTAAACAAAATCATCACCTGACAATTTCATCTCATTATCAATTGCCCTTGCAACAATATCACGTGGAGCCAAAGAGCCCATGGGGTGATATTTTTGCATAAAAGTATCACCTTTTTTAGTTTTTAAAACTGCTCCAGATCCCCTTAAAGCCTCAGTAATAAGAAATGAGGGTTTTTCACCTGGATTATATAATGATGTAGGATGGAATTGAACAAATTCCAGATTCTCCAAATATGCTTTTGCACGATACGCCATGGCCAGTCCATCACCGGTAGAAACAGAAGGATTTGTAGTAGTTTGATAAATATTCCCCATTCCACCAGTGGCAAGCAATGTTGTTTTAGCCAAAATAGTTTCAACAATATTTTCTTTTTCATTTAACACATAAGCACCATAACATGTAATATCCTTCCTTCTGCGGGTAACTTCTTCATGCAAATGATGCTGTGTGATTAAATCTATTCCAAAAAAATGATCGGCAATTTCAATGTTTGGATTCTCTTGTGCTTTTCTAATTAATGCACGTTGTATTTCAAAACCTGTATTATCTCTATGGTGTAATATTCTATATTCTGAATGTCCTCCTTCACGTGCAAGTGAATATTTTCCTGTTTTATCTT
Source organism: Bacteroidales bacterium (assembly GCA_015491905.1). Taxonomy (GTDB): domain Bacteria; phylum Bacteroidota; class Bacteroidia; order Bacteroidales; family F082; genus Sulfidibacterium. Next base: position 4,910 of record WGGC01000046.1, read on the forward strand.
TATCGAACTGTGCCCCCCATTCAATTAATTCTTCTATACGTTCAGTAGATTCGCGTATTGTTATAGAAACAATTTTTTTATTATTTAAACCTGCACCTGCCTCAATGGTATCTATAATATGCTTTTCATAGTTATCAGGAGAATACATTACAGCAGCAACACCTCCTTGAGCATAAGAGGTAGCCGTATCCTCAACCTTTGATTTTGAAATCACAAGAACCTTCCCTTTTTTGGCTGCTTTTATTGCAAAAATCAAACCTGCACTACCTGTTCCAATAACTAAAAAATCTACTTTTCTATGCATGGCAATAATAAATTAGGACGCAAATTTAGCCAAATCTTTCCCTGTTTTTATTGTTGATATGATATTAATTTTTTCTTTATTCAAATACATATGAATAATAAATTTCTATATTTGAATAAAATAACTAAATTCCATACATCATGAAAAAAATTAAATACATAATTTTAATAGTCTTGGCAGCCATTCTTTTATTTGGTGGTGATTATTTTTTTTCCCGTGCACCAATTTTTACCGGATATGCCGCTAAAGATCTTGCATCATGGACATTTTTAACCAAACGTTCACCGGATAGTATTCAAAAACATGATTTAAATTTTTTTCCTGTTAACTTATCACATAATGTAATCAATTACAAAAATAAACAGGTAACCGGTACATTTCTTGGTTTTGCAAAACAAGTTGCTGTTTATCGTGAAGGTTTGGGATGTACCCTATTGGCTGATGCCAACCTTGAAAAAGTAATGAAACAAAAAATGACAGAGCCTGTAAAACCTGAAAATCCTGACTCTATATTTTGGCCTATGGGTAGTAAATTAAGACAAAACACCCCTGATAATATAGACCTCAAAAAGTTAAATGCAGCCCTTGATTCAGCTTTTAATAAAGGGAATACCAGAGCTGTAGTTGTAGCTTATGATACACTGTTTATGGCTGAAAAATACGCACCGGGTTTTAATAAAACCACAAGAATTTTAGGCTGGTCGATGAGTAAAAGTATTACAAGTGCTTTAATTGGGATTCTAGTAAAAAATGGGAAACTAAATGTAAAAGCTCCTGCACCAATTAAAGAATGGGCACATGATGCAAGGAAAAATATCAGACTGGAAGATTTATTACATCAAAGTAGTGGTTTAAAATGGGTGGAAGATTATAGCACTATTTCTGATGTTACAGTTATGCTTTATGAAAAAGCTAATATGGCAGAATTTGCAATAAATAAACCGGCTATTTATCCCCCGGATTCTGTATGGTATTACTCTTCGGGAACTACTAATATTATTTCCGAAATAATAAGAAGAACTATTGGTGACAATCAAAAATATTGGAATTTTCCCAGAAAGGTTTTATTTAATAAACTTGGCATGCGAAGTGCAGTATTAGAAACTGATGCAAGCGGTAATTTTGTTGGGTCTTCGTATACTTTTGCTACCCCCAGAGACTGGGCAAGGTTTGGATTATTTTACCTTCAAAACGGAAAATGGAGAGGAGAACAGATTTTACCTGTTAATTGGGTAAAATATACTACTACACCGGCAAAAAAATCAAAAAATCAATATGGAGTACAATTCTGGTTAAATAAAGGAACACATGAAATTAAAGGATATCCTGATATTTATTATTGTGATGGTTTTCATGGACAAAGAGTATTTATAATTCCATCAAAAAAATTAGTTATTGTACGTATGGGGTTAAATGATCATGGAGAATTCGACTTTAATAAATTTGTGCATTTAATAGTTAGCGCATTTAAATAATAAAAAAGGCCTTCCTTTTGCAAAAGGAAGGCCTTTTTGAAGTATATACTTAATATTCTCAAAAACCCAATAATTTTTCTACCGGGTCAGAAGTTCCAAACAACATTTTTTCTGGTTTTTCAAGCATTTCTTTTACTTTTACAAGAAAACTAACAGACTCTCTACCATCAATAATTCTATGATCATAAGATAATGCAAGATACATCATAGGATGAATTTCTACCTTTCCCTTAATTGCAATTGGACGCTCTACAATATTATGCATTCCTAAAATTGCACTCTGCGGCGGATTTAAAATTGGGGTTGACATCATACTTCCAAATACTCCTCCGTTGGTAATTGTAAAAGTTCCCCCTGTCATTTCATCCAATGTAATTTTATTATCCCTTGCTTTTATTGCCAATTCTTTGATTTTTCTTTCAATTTGATCAAGGCTCATCATTTCTGCATTTCGCAATACAGGAACAACCAACCCTTTTGGAGCACTTACTGCAATTCCAACATCCACATAATCGAAATAAACAATTTCATTTTCATTAATCTGGGCATTCACTTGAGGAAATAAAGCAATGGCCTCAGTAACAGCTTTTGTAAAAAAAGACATAAAGCCCAGGTTAACACCATATTTTTCTTTAAACTGCTCTTTATACTTTTTTCTTATTTCCATAATAGCTGACATATTCACTTCATTAAATGTCGTCAGCATGGCTGTTTCATTTTTAACGGAAACCAAACGCTGAGCTAATTTTTTCCGAAGAGAGCTCAACTTAACATTTCTGGTTTCTCTGGAGCCTTTCCAGCTATTTTCTGCAATAGTAGCTTTTTGTTTTAAAGTGTCGTCCGAACCGGAACCTAAATCATTTTTATTATCAATAAAATACTGAACATCCTCTTTTTTAAACCTGTAACTTTTAAAAAAATCCAATAACTCTTTTTCGGAGATATTTTCTTTTTCAATCATTTTTCTGGCAAGAGGTGAAGCCGGCAAGTCAAAACTTTTTTCTTTCTGATTTATTTTATTGTTATCACTACTCTTATTTGCTTTTTCATCAACTTTATTGTTTTCTACAGAAGCAATATTTTCATCAGAAGACTTTGATAAAACAGAATTTTTATTTTTATCACTATCTGAAACTACTTGTTTTGTCTCCTTTTTGGATGAAATAATGCCTACTGCCCCGGTGTCAATAGTAGCAATAACAGAACCTACTTCAATAGTATCACCTTCAGAAGCTATTAATTTAATTTTCCCACTTTCCTCTGCAGCAATATTAATAGTTGCTTTGTCAGAATCTATTTCTGCAATATCCTGATCTTTTTCAACCTGTTGTCCATCTTCTACTAACCAGGATGCTAATTCAACCTCGCTGATTGACTCACCCGGACTTGGAACTTTTACTTCAATAATCATATCCTAAAATTTTATGATTTTATTTTAATGGTTTAACTCCTGAATGAAATTTACTATCTAAGTGATCCACATGCATTTCATCTAATTCTTTCTCAAATGACTGCCATCTGTTACCAATACAAATCATTTCACAATCTTTTTCTAAAAATGGGCAATCACATTCCAAAAATGTTTTATCAACAATTTTTTGCTGACTTATTACATGAAATTTTGAAGATCCTGTTGCCGGACTTCCTGTTGCAGGTCGGGCAATATGTTTCAAATTAATTTTATCTCCGAACTCTTTCTTAATAAATAACCATGCTCCCATATTAGCAGGTTCTTCCTGAGTCCAGACATAATCTTTAACATTAGTATATTTTTTTATAATTTCATTAATCTTGTTAACAGGAAAAGGATATAATTGTTCGATGCGAATCAAAGCAACTGTTTCATTTTTAATCTTTTCTTGTTCTGCCAGCAAATCATAATAAACTTTTCCGGTACAAAATACCAATCTCGTTATTTTTTCGGGATTTGCCTTTACATCATCAATTACTTCTTCAAAACTTCCTTTTGTAAAATCCTCAAGTGGAGAAACAACTTTTGGATGTCGCAATAAACTTTTAGGAGTGAAAATAACTAAAGGCTTCCTGAAAGGACGTTTAATTTGCCTTCTTAGCAGGTGAAAAAAGTTAGCAGGTGTTGTGCAATTAGCAACTTGCATATTGAGTTCTGCTGCCATGATAAGAAAACGTTCCATTCTGGCACTGGAATGTTCAGGCCCCTGTCCCTCATAACCATGAGGAAGATAAAGAACCAAACCATTCATTATATTCCACTTTTCTTCTGCACTACTTATAAACTGGTCTATTATTACCTGGGCGGTATTTGCAAAATCACCAAATTGAGCTTCCCATATTGTTAAAGAGTTTGGCGATGCCAGTGCGTAACCATATTCAAATCCCATTACACCATATTCTGACAAGAGTGAATTATAAATATAAAATGGCGCTTGAGAACTATTAATATTATTTAATGGAACATATTTCTCTTCAGAATTATCCAACCGCAAAACAGCATGACGATGCGAGAAAGTTCCTCTTTCTACATCCTGACCACTTAACCTTACAGAAATATTTTCATCCAAAAGGGAACCGTAGGCCAACAATTCTCCCATTGCCCAATCAAGCACTTCCTTTTTAAGAATCATTTCCTTTCGCTGTTTCTGCAAACGAACAATTTTTCTATAAAAATTTTTTTCGTCTGGTAAATCCGTTATTTTATCACCTATTCTCTGCAATAATTCTTTTGGAACACCGGTTTCCGGTGATTTCAGAAAATCATACTCTTCGGCACGAGGTATACCCTTCCAAATATCTTCAAGAAAACTATCAATATTTGTCTTTTTTACTGTTTTTGAAAGTTCGTAATTCTCTTCAAGTTTTTTATAAAAACGTTCTTCATCACCAGAACTTTCTTCCTCAGAAATAATACCTTCTGCTATTAATTTATCTTTATAAATCAGATAAGGATTCGGATGTTTTTCTATAGCTTTATATAATAATGGCTGAGTAAATCGTGGTTCATCTCCTTCATTATGTCCATATCTGCGATAACAAAGAATATCAATAAAAACATCTTTATGAAATTTATTTCTGTACTCCATAGCTAGCTGAACCGCATAAACTACTTCTTCAGCATCATCTCCATTAACATGAAAAACAGGAGACAGAGTTGTTTTGGCAACGTCGGTGCAATAAGTACTGCTTCTGGCATCCAGATAATCTGTAGTAAAACCAATTTGGTTATTTACCACAAGATGAATTGTCCCACCGGTTGAATATCCTTTCAGATCAGACATCTGAATAACTTCGTAAACCACACCTTGACCAGCAATAGAAGCATCCCCATGTATAAGAATGGGCGCTATTTTATCAATATTACCATTTTTATAATGATCCAGTTTAGATCGTGTTATACCTTCCACAACAGGATCTACAGCTTCTAAATGAGAAGGATTTGGCGCCAATGAAAAATGCACATCTTTTCCTTTACTTGTTTTTCTATGAATAGTATAACCCAGATGGTATTTTACATCTCCCAATAATTCTTCATCCTCAAATTCCAAACCCTCAAATTCAGAAAAGACTTGAACAAATGGCTTCCTTAAGATATTAACTAAAACATTTAAACGTCCCCGGTGTGACATTCCAATAATAAACTCTTCTATTCCAAGTTCTGTTCCTTTTTCCATTACAGCATCAAGTGCTGGTATTAAAGCTTCTGCACCTTCAAGAGAAAATCTTTTTTGACCGGGAAATTTTTTTTGTAAAAAACTTTCAAAGAAAACAGCCCGTCTCAATTTTTTTAAAATAAGTTTTTTTTCTTCTTTGGTATATTTAGGTTTATTTCTGTTTTTTTCAAAATATTCTTTAAGCCATGCTACAATGCTCAAATCGCGAATAAACATAAATTCCACACCTACCGAGTTACAATATGTTTGCTCCAGAAAATTAATAATATCTTTCAGTTTAGCTGGCCCAATGCCAATTTCATTACCAGCAAGAAATGTACGGTTTAGATCATTTTCAGTTAAACCATAATTCTCTATTGCCAAAGTAGGTTGGTAATTACGACGTTTTCGTACCGGGTTAGTTTTAGTAAATAAATGACCTCTACGACGATAATCATTAATTAAATTCATAACTTTGAATTCGTCGGAAGTCTCTAATCCTGAGGAAGAAGATTTGGAATATGACTTTATTGCAAAGTCGAAACCCTTAAAAAAATCCCGCCATCCTTCTTCTACAGAATCAGGATTTTCTTGATATTGATTATACAATCCTTCAATGACTTCAGGATCAGTATTATTTAAAAAATTATAATTATCCATTCTGTTAAAATAAAATATAAACAAAACTAATATTTTTTGTATTATTTAGACAGAATATAAAGAAACATTAAGAAAAAAATTAAATTTAAAAAAAAATCCTGCATGAAACATGCAGGATCTTTTTGTTTTTACGTTAGATATTTATTCAGGAGAAATTGCTTCTACCGGACAAACATCTGCACAAGCACCGCAATCTGTACAAGCATCAGGGTCAATTGTATAAACATCACCTTCTGAAATAGCATCAACAGGACATTCGTCAATACAAGAGCCGCAAGCGGTGCATAAATCAGGATCAATTTTATAAGCCATAGTAATAAATTTTATAAATTATCAGCAGCAAAGATAGAATGAAACTTTATATGTTAATAAAAAATCAAAACAAAATTTTAATTTTTAATCAATCTTAATTATACATATTTTAACGTTTTTTCAATTTAGATTGTTTATAATTTAGAAAAAACTTATTTTATTAATTCAAGATAACAACCTTTTTTGCATTGTATTTCAATTGGTTATAATCATTTAACCTATGTATATATAAATTAACAATCGATTTAAAAAAAAGCCGGTTTAATGATGTCTCGGAAAATAATTGCTTTAATTTTGCCGATACCATTAACCGTAATATTATATCAATGAAAAAAGATAAGATAGTTGAAATTGAGGAGGCAGTCGTTAGGTTTGCTGGCGATTCCGGTGACGGGATGCAGTTAACAGGAAGCCTTTTCTCCGATTCAACAGCCTTTGCAGGAAATGATTTTGCAACTTTTCCTGACTATCCCTCTGAGATAAGAGCACCACAAGGTACTGTATCCGGGGTATCAGGATTTCAAATTCATTTCGGACAAAAAAGTATTCATACTACAGGAGATTTAGCTGATGTTTTAGTAGCCATGAACCCGGCATCATTAAAAGCCAATATGAAATGGGTAAAAAAAGATGCCACGCTTATTATTAACAGCGATGAATTTACTGAAAAAAATCTACAGAAAGCAGGTTATGATTCGAATCCACTGGAAGACAATTCACTTTCCGGACATTTGATTATTCAGGCACCTTTAAACACACTTACTAAAGAAGCTGTTAAAGATCTTGACCTGGATAATAAATCGGTATTAAAATCAAAAAATATGTTTGCCCTTGGTATCATATTTTATTTATTTAATAGAGATTATACCAAAACATTTTCTTTTTTTGAATCAAAATTCAAAAAAAATCCATTAGTAGTTGAAGCCAATAAGAAAGTTTTAACAGCCGGGTATAATTATGCGGAAACAGTTGAAGCTTTCACCAACACTTATAGAATTGAAAAGGCTTCTTTACATAAGGGAAAATACAGAAATATAACAGGTAATATGGCTACAGCCTGGGGACTTCTGGCTGCCTCAGAACGTTCCGGAAGACATATTTATCTAGGGTCATATCCTATTACACCTGCTACAGACATTTTACAAGAGCTATCCAAGCACAAACAATTTACTTGTATTACTCAACAGGCAGAAGATGAAATTGCAGGAATTGTTTCGACACTTGGGGGAAGTTTTGCAGGAGCATTAGCAGTTACTACAACATCAGGCCCAGGTTTATCATTAAAAAGTGAAGCTATTGGTCTTGGTGTTATGACTGAATTACCAATTGTAATTATTGATGTACAAAGAGGAGGCCCCTCCACAGGTCTGCCAACAAAATCAGAACAATCAGATTTAATGCAGGCTTTATATGGTAGAAATGGGGAAGCCCCTGTTGTAGTAATGGCTGCCACCGGACCTGCTGATGCCTTTTTTGCAGCATATGAAGCAGCAATGATTGCTATGGAGCACATGACGCCTGTGATATTATTAACTGATGGTTCCATTGGTAATGGATCAGAAGTATTTAAAATTCCACAGGTTAATTTACTTCCCAAAATTAAACCTCCTTTTGCCGAAGCCAATGATCCTGATTATAAACCATACAAAAGAGATCCAAAAACTTTAGCAAGAAAGTGGGCCATTCCCGGAACTCCCGGACTAAGACACCGAATAGGAGGATTAGAAAAAGAAGACATTACCGGTGACGTGTCCCATGATCCCTTAAACCATCAAAAAATGGTAGAATTACGACAAGAAAAAGTCGATAGAGTAGCCAATATTTTACCATTACAGAAAGTGCATGGTAATAAAAAAGGTGATCTTTTAGTTATAGGTTGGGGAAGTACTTATGGGGTATTATTAACAGCTGTTGAAGAAATGCATGAAGAAGGGAAATCCATAAGCCTGACCCAGTTTAAATATATTATGCCGCTACCTAAAAATGTTAAAGAAATATTTTCAGGATTTAAAAAAATTGTAGTTGTTGAAAATAATATGGGACAATTTGTAAACTACTTAAGAATGCATTTCCCCGAATTTAGATATGAACAATTTAATAAAGTTCAGGGGTTACCTTTTATGGTATCAGAATTGAAAACAAAATTTGACTCGCTTTTAAACGAATAATACAATGGAACAAAAAATAGAACCAAACCCAATAAACCTCTCAAAAGAAGATTTTGAAAGTGACCAAATGGTTAAATGGTGTCCTGGTTGTGGTGATCATGCCATTTTAAGGTCAGTAGAAAATGTTTTTCCAGCTATTGGTGAAAAATTAGGTTATAATAAAGAAGATTTTGTTGTTGTTTCCGGAATTGGATGTTCATCACGCTTTCCGTATTATATGAATACTTACGGTATTCACGGCATCCACGGACGCCCTGCTCCTTTGGCAATGGGAATTAAATTAACTAATCCAAAGTTAAGTGTTTGGGTTATTAGTGGTGATGGTGACTCTATGGCTATTGGAGGAAATCATTTTATTCATGTTGCGAGGAGAAATCTTGACATTAATTATTTAATGTTTAACAATAAAATATATGGATTAACAAAAGGTCAATATTCTCCAACTACTCCCAAAGGACAAAAAACCAAAACATCCCCGCAAGGATCTTTTGAAACCCCCTTTAATCCGGGTGAAGTAGTAATTGGTGCAAGGGGGAAATTCTTTGCTCGTGCTGTGGATACTAATCCTAAATTAATGCAAAAGGTTTTTCTTGAAGCAGCAGAGCATCATGGCACTTCAATAGTTGAAATATTACAAAATTGTGTTATCTTCAATAATAAAATCCATGCTTTAATAACTGGAAGAGATACAAAATACGACAATCAAATTATTCTGGAAGCAGGACAACCCATGCTATTTGGCAAGGATAAAGAAAAAGGGTTAATTCTTGAAGGCACTCAACTAAAAGTTGTAAAATTGGGTGAAAATGGAATTACTGAAAAAGATATTCTTGTCCATGATCCTACTACCGAAGATGCCGGTATTCATATGATGCTTGCCAGCATGGCACCACCGGAACTTCCAGCAGCGTTGGGGGTTATCAGAGCTGTTAAAGCCAACACCCTGGAAGATGAAGTTTGGGCGTCAGTTGAAAACGAAAAGAAAACTTCTCCATACAAAAATGTCCAGGAATTATTAGAAAGCGGTAATACCTGGGATATAGAATAATTGTAATGTTATTACGGAAAAAAGAAGCCGTCTCAAAACCTGAGGCGGCTTTTCTATTAAATAGCTTGGTTAATAATTGATTTTTTTGTATCTTTATTTACTGATAATTAAAGATATGAACACAAATTTCAAATCCTACAATCAACAACAAAATTGGCTTTTACCTCCC
>WGGC01000047.1 GCA_015491905.1 Bacteroidales bacterium
CCGTTTGCTGCAGATGCCATTATGGAGGCTGCTGAAGCCGGTATTAAAGTTGTTATTTGTATTACCGAAGGTATTCCTACTGAAGACATGGTGAAAGTTAAAGAATATTTATCTAAATCGGATGCCCGCCTGGTTGGACCTAACTGTCCGGGAGTTATTACTCCTGGTGAAGCCAAGGTTGGAATTATGCCCGGTTTTATCCACAAGAAAGGAATTATAGGAATTGTATCAAGGTCAGGAACCCTTACTTACGAAGCTGTAGACCAGCTTACTAAAGCTGGCTTAGGACAAACTACAGCTATTGGTATTGGTGGTGACCCCATTATAGGAACAACAACAAAAGAAGCTGTTGAATTACTAATGAATGATCCTGAAACAAAAGGGATTGTAATGATTGGTGAAATCGGTGGCACTATGGAAGCCGATGCAGCTGAATATATTAAAGAAAAAGGAACAAAACCGGTTGTAAGTTTTATTGCCGGTGCTACAGCCCCTAAAGGCCGGACAATGGGCCATGCTGGTGCCATCGTTGGAGGAAAAGCTGATACAGCAGAAGCTAAAAAAGCTATTTTAAGATCATGTGGTGTTCATGTAGTAGATTCTCCCGCCGATATTGGCAGTAAAATGAAAGAAGTTTTAGGGAAATAATTTTTTTCAATTTAATAATTAAAAAAAAGAGGAATCAATAGTTCCTCTTTTTTTATTGCCAATGACTAAAATAACACTTTACTGATTAATTAATTTAATTAGTCACATGGAATTTACCATGATAAAATCATAAATAAAAGTTAAGATTTCTTCTTTCTGAGAAAATAAAATCTATTTTCAGTTCCGGATGCCAATCGTTTTATATTTTTCCTGTGTGTATATAACAGAAAAATTGCAACCACTATTGATAGTGCTACTTTACCCGGGTTTCTGTCACCCATAAGAATATCGGCAATGGGAAATGATATTCCTCCAAGCATACTTCCCAATGAAACATATCCTGTAGCCAGCAAAATAACAATAAATGTAACAATAGGAATCCATATAACATTTGGATATAAGGCTATACCAACTCCCAGGAGTGTAGCCACTCCTTTACCTCCCCTAAAACCAGCGAATACAGGAAATACATGTCCGATAACAGCCAAAAACCCGGCTCCTATCTTTAAATAAATCAAACTATTAATTGAATATCCTGAAGGGATAAAATAAACCATTAGTGTAACTGCCAGCCATCCTTTCAAAATATCCACTATAATAACAGGAATTCCCGCTTTTACTCCTAAAACACGTATTGTATTGGTAGCACCGGCATTTCCGGAACCTTTTTCGCGGATATCAATATGATAAAAAAGCTTACCTACCCATACAGCAGTAGGAATAGATCCCAACAAATAAGCTACCAAAAAGCCAACAAAAATCAATAATACCTCCATTAATATATGTTCCTCTTAAAAGCAAATGTACATTAATTTTTTTATGCAAAAAAAAGTCTTTTTACAGAGCATAAAACCTTATCATTAAATAAAAATATAAGTGCAAAAAAATTATAATGGTTTATATCCGGCTTTTTTCATCCCATCAAGGAAAAGTGATAATTTCATTTTCGAGGCTATATCATATTCATAATGATACTTTCTGTCATTTAGCTTCCACTGCCGTTTTCGTTTTTTGGTTTTTATAATTGCAGTATTAAAATTTTCATCAGAGGACCTTGCCAATAAAACTCCATCGCCATAATAAAAATAATACCACTGACCTGAATCATTTTTCAGCCAAATATTCATAAAAAATCTGTTTCGTTTCTTTTCAAGCTGAACTATTCCTTTTACTTTTTTATTAAGACTTACATCACCGGCACTTTCAACACCATACACTCCGGAGGAAATAAATGAATGCAAATCTTTATTCCAGGTCATTTTTAAATCAATCAATGTCAGTGTATTTTTTAATGCTGATGGTCTTTTTTTCAATTTTCCGAAAGTAGTAAGTTGATTATAGGCATGTTGATAACTTTTTGTGGAAAGAAGTCTTTTTAAAACAGGCAAAAAATTAGAATTTTCTATAGAAACAGATGGCGACATCCATAAATTGATACTATCTCCCATTAACCGTAATGCTTCTTTATTAAAGTTAAATTTAACCAAAAGAGATAAATCTAGCTTTAAACTGTCAGGTATTTTTTGATACCGGTATGTGCCTATTCCTTCTAAAGAAAAATAACCGGCTTTTTTTTGAGATAGAAGTAAACCCCCACCCGAAAAAACACATTTTTCAGGATTTAAAACAGTATAATTTGTTTTAAGTGTAAAATTATTTTCTCTTTTTTGGGTTGTGATAACAAAAGAAGAAGATAAAGGCAGATAGCGCAGCTTGCCGGCAGCATCAAAAATAACTTCATCATAGGTTTTTTTAAGAGGTTGACCAAAAACAGGGTAAAATCTAAGTTGCTGAGGCTGAAAAGCCAGTCCGGCATATACAGGCTTCCCTTTAAGTGTTTTCATTTTTCTGTTAAAATCAAACATCAGATTACCGGGATTCAAAATACCTTTAAATGCAATTCGTGGAGGTATAGCGCCAAGACAATCGGTATTCAACTGTAACCCACCATCAAAAAAGGCATATTTTTTATTAGATATGACAGTTATTTCTCCTGTAAAAAAATATTCAGGACTGAGAAAAAATATTTCCTGAGGTTTTACATATCCTTTTGCCACAACATTCCCGGCAGTTGTTGAAAAAAGTGTATCCATAACTACCGACTGACGTTTTTTATTTTTATCTATATAATACCAAACTCCTTTTCCTTCAACTTTTAATCTGGAAAATATTTCAACTTTTACATGGCTAAAATCATGATAAAAATGTACTGTATCCATAATTAAATTTCCAGATATAGGAAGTAACCGGCCGTTTTTTACAATTTCCACCTTTCCACTATCCGGAAAAATTGCAGCATCTGCAACTTTAATTGTTGGCACACCGGAGACAGAAAGTACATTATTATCAATATGATAATTAGCTTGTTTCGCGTAAAAGTTTAAGCCTTTACTATCTTTTAATATGGCAATAAGTTTAGGGCCGGGACCGGTATAATGAATAGTTGCAGAATCTGAACCTAAAGCTTTATGTAGTCCATCAGGCATTTTTAAGGAGGTGAGAGCTACAGTATGCTTATCCATTAGCCATTGAGCGCTTTCCAGCGTTGAAATAAACCCGGTATACGGAAACCTGAAAAAAGAATATTTGTCTAAACGTCGAAAATTTCCTTTTTTAGTACTGAAGTTAATATTAACGGCATAGTTATTCACCAGAAACGCCGTATCTTTATTACTCTTTGCGATAAGATAAAATACTGATGAGTCTGCTTTTAATCCGGAATAATTAAATTGAAAATACTTTGACTCTATTTGTCCATCTTGAAATTGAAACTTTCCTGTACCTTTAAAAAACTCAGGGTTTATAGAAATCATTCCATTAAATAAAGAGGAATCATACACAACAAAAGGCCTGTTCCTGTTTTTTAAATGAAATATATCCTTTTTAGTATCCCAAATTACAGATAGGGACGCTGTAGTAACTGATGGAAAATTATACTTTGCTGAATCAGCTTTCCCTTCTAATGAAGATGCACTGTCAGCTACCATAGAACGTAAATTAAAGACAACTTTTTTTGCATTTAATGAAAGTGTAAGATAATCAAGTTTTCCTTTACCATAAAAACCTGCCGCATTCAAATACAATGAATCTGTAAAACGTGCTTTTCCATCATAAACAGGAAAGCCGTCATCGGGAGTTTTAAATTTAAATCCCAAAGAATAATCAGACTGGATTGAAAGTAATGGGTGTAGCGGTTTAAAAATACCTGCCGAAAATAATGTACCCGGAAAATTTATTTTGCGTGTGTCTGTTAGCAACATAGAATCCAGTATAAATGGTTTCACACGATAATAAAAAGGGTTTTTTCCGCTTATAAAGTTCACTCCATTAAAAAACACATATGCCGCCGAATCACTTTTAAAATAAGGAAACGGTGGATTCGCCATTTGTCCGGATTTATTAAATGGCAAATCAATAAATAATGTACCACTTAGTTTTTGAAGTACATTTTTTACCCTAA
>WGGC01000048.1 GCA_015491905.1 Bacteroidales bacterium
TAATTTATCCTTTGAGATAGAAGAAGGAAGCTTCTATACATTACTGGGGAAAAACGGAATCGGGAAATCAACCATAATAAAAATTATTTCAGGTTTTTTGAAACCCAATGGAGGAGAAGTAGTTATAGATGGTGAGAAGACTTATAATAACAAAGCATTTATTTATAAAAAGAAAATTGGTTGTTTATTGGAGGATCCTATCTATATTGAAAAATTTACCATTTACGAATATTTAGAGTTTATCAGTAGGCTAAACGGTATTCATTCTTCTAAATACCATGATAAAATTGATTATTATTTAGATTATTTTGAATGTTCGGATTACAAAGATGTATTTATCGAAAAGTGTTCAAAAGGCATCAAACATAAAACATCGATTATCAGTACTTTACTGCACGACCCCAAATATCTTATTTTAGATGAGCCGTTTTCCGGATTAGATAATGATTCGAAGCAAAAATTACTGTCCTTTATTAAGACGTTTTGTAACAATAGCGGTGCAGTTCTGTTGACTACACACGATTATAAATATGTTACCGGCGCTACTGATTATTTTTTCATCTTAAGTAAACAGAATAAGGAAAAATCAACAAAAATAGAAACTATTAAAAATTCATTTGATAATCAACAAAAATTAATAACAGACATAGAACAACTATTTGGCGGGTAATATTTTGAGGAACGCATTATTTTTTGTTAAATATATTTTATTAGTTAACTTATAGCAAGAAAAAATGTTTATATATTTTTATCCCTGATTGGATTGATGGGCTAATTTTAGATAATTATCTACCCTATTCGATTTTGTTTATTTTTTACCAATTCTTATATTTAATAGAAAAGTTTAAAAAATGATAAATCAAAAATAAAAAATAAAAACTGGTTAATATTTCTTTTTCTGCTCACTGGTTATAACGTGCTTACATTCTTAAGTAATAAATATATATTAACAGACAATCTTTTTTATTATAGTTACGGTAACCAACTTACAGCAAAAAGAATAGCACATATTCTTTCTTTAAAATCTAACTTGGAATGGCTCAGTTATGTGATCGTATCCTTATCTTTCATTATAAAGTTATCAATAATTACAATAGTCTTGTATACAGGTACAATTTTATCAAACTTAGAAATAGAACTAAAAAACTTATTCCGTATTGTATTACAAGCAGAATTTCTATTTCTTTTTGTTTTTTTCATAAGAATTTACTGGGTCTATTTCTTTATGACTGATGTCAGCCTTACGAAACTTGAATTTTTTCAACCTCTTTCCATTATTAACTTTTTTACTATGAATGAAATCCCTAAATGGTTTATTTAACCGTTACTGGATATTTCGGTTTGAACAGTGCCACCCATTTCGGTTTAACAGTGCCAGGCATTTCGGAGTAAGAGTGCCACTATTTCGGTTCTAACCGTGCCACTTTAAAAGATCAAGTACATTGCCTATTTCAAAATAAAATGAGATATGGCAAAAAAACTTGATCCTATGGATTTAAAACAAATCATAAGATTACACCTCGAAGGTTTAAGTAATCGCGAAATAAGTAAAACATTGAGCATTGGCCGCAATGCCATCAACAACTATATTCAGTTGTTTAAAGCCTGTGATATATCACTTGAAGACATTTTAGGGTTAAGTGAGCCGGCTTTTAAAGAATTGTTTTCCAGCAGGACAACAATTAAGAATGGGCGTTATGATCAGTTAATGCAATATTTTGAGAAGATGAATCAACTCAGGAATCATCCGGGTTTTACCTTCTTATATCATTATCAGGAGTACAAATCTCAGGTAGAAAAGCCATACAGCTATACGCAGTTTATGGAACACTATCACCGTAAATACAGCGCGCTTAAAGGTTCCATGAAGCTTGAGCATAAGGCAGGTTATGAAGTAATGATAGACTATGCAGGCAAGCATCTTCATATCACCGATAAAGAAACCGGAGAGCTGATCCCGGTTGAGGTTTTTGTAGCAATTCTTCCCTATAGCCATTACACTTACGTAGAAGCCTGTATGAGTCAGAAACGAGAGGATTTGATCTCGTGCATGGGTAATGCGTTCCGGTTTTATGGAGGAGTTCCAAAAGCTATAGTGTCAGATAATTTAAAATCTGCTGTAAGCCGTGTTTCTAAATATGAACCTCAGATTAATAAATCGCTAAAGGATTTTGCCCGTCATTATGGCTGTGTGGTGAACCCTGCCCGGGCTTATTCACCACAAGACAAGGCATTGGTTGAAAATGCTGTAAACCTCACTTACCAGCGTATTTATTATCCTTTAAGGAATATGGTTTTCTTTTCTCTTACAGAATTAAACAAAGAGATAAGAAAATTACTGGAAGCTTATAACGATCTGCTTTTCCAAAGAAAAGAATCGTCGCGCAGGGAACTTTTTCAATCTGTAGAAAGAAGTACCCTTAAAGAGTTGCCCCAGGCAACCTACGAGATGAAAGAGTACCGGCGGGCAAAAGTCCAGAAAATGGGATATGTATATTTTTCACCTGACAAAAATTACTACAGCGTTCCTTACCGTTTCATTGGCAAACAGACACAAATACATTATACCCGCTCATGGGTTGAAGTTTATTACAACAGCGAACGCATAGCAATACATAAACGCGAACGTGCCAGGGGCATCTATATTACCATCAAAGAACATTTATCCAGCACCCATCAGGCGTACAAGGACTGGAGCCCTGAATACTTTAAAACATTAGCAAAAAAGCATGGGGAAGCTGTAATGATGTTTGTCGAGGGGTTAATCCACCAAAGTGACTATCCTGAGATAGCTTACAAAAGAGCCATTGGCGTTATCCAGCTGCATCGCGAATATGGCTCAGAAAGGTTGAACAATGCTTGTCAAAGAGCCCTTTACGGGAACGCCTTAAAATACCATACCGTAAAAAACATTTTAAAGAACAACCTGGACAAAGAA
>WGGC01000049.1 GCA_015491905.1 Bacteroidales bacterium
TAAACAGATGAAAACTTTAATTATTGTAGATGTACAAAACGATTTTATGCCCGGAGGTGCCCTCGAAGTTAATGGCGCTGACAAAATTATTCCGGTAATAAATAATATTTCTGAAAAGTTTGACCTTGTTATAGCCACACAGGATTGGCATCCGGAGAACCATACCAGTTTTGCATCCAACCATCTCCACAAAAAACCTTTTGAAAAAATAACAATTCATGGAAAGGAAGAAACTCTTTGGCCTGACCATTGCATTCAAGGATCTTATGGCGCTGAATTTTACCCTGACTTAAATACTAACCTTGTCGCTGCCATTTTCCGTAAGGGCATGAACCCGGAAATTGACAGTTACAGCGGGTTTTATGATAATCATCACCAAATTAGTACCGGGTTGTCAGGATATCTCAAAGAAAAAAACGCTTCAACTTTATATTTCTGCGGGCTGGCTACGGATATATGTGTTTATTTTACTATTAAAGACGCTATTTCCGAAGGTTTCTCCGCAACATTGATTGAAGATGCCGCCCAGCCTCTGGATAACCAAAACTATCAACAATTAAAAAAAGAACTTATTCAATCGGGGGTTAGCGTCATTAACAGTAAAAACCTTATTAATTGATAATGAAAAATGTATCCTTCTACTCAAAAACGTTTGTTTATAGCCATAAGATTATCCGTAAATGATGAGTTTTTAAAAAACCTGAACTCTCTGAAACAAAACCTGGTTTTAGACAAAATTTCATGGGTTAAACCCGATAACTTTCACCTGACATTAAAGTTTTTAGGAAAAACTTTCACGGAAAAAATTCCTGAAATCCAAAATGCAATGAAAGAAGCCGGTAACAACCTTATGCCATTTGATTTGTCATTGGATAAACTGGGAATTTTTGGCAGCAGTTACAATCCAAAAGTTATTTGGGTGGGGACAGAAAAAAATCAACAGGTTTTTACCTTATCACAGCAATTACTACATTCGTTGGAAAAAGCAGGTTTTTCGCCGGACAGACAAAATTTTGTACCTCATTTTACCCTTGGCAGAATCCGCAAATTAAAAAACAAATCACATTTTCAAAATGTTATGGAAAACCATAAAAACGTTTTCCATTTAAAGCAAACTGTATCACAATTCATTTTGTATGAAAGCAAACTTACCCCATCAGGGCCGGTTTATAATCCGCTTTTTATACAACCCCTATAGTCCTGCAATAACTCTAAAACAAGGAGCTTTTATAACTCAATTTTTTACCTCTTGCATCTTCCGTATTTGAGAAAGAACGATTTTTTTAGGTAAAAACGGAGTGGTTTTTAACATAAGTTGCTGTGGAAACGATAGTCCCGCTATAACATCTATTTTTCCTTTCAACATCCCTTTATATCCAGCTTCCGCCACATCCCTGGCATCGGCAGCATTTTTAAAAAGAGAAGTTTTATCCATTCCCGAGATTTTACCGAAATTGGTTTGTGTAGCACCGGGCATCAAATTAGTTACCGTTACACCGGTACCACGCAATTCCTCCGAAAGCGCATTGCTGAAAAACGTAACATACGCTTTTGTAGCATAATACACCGCCTGCAACGGGCCCGGTACCAGACTGGCTGTGGAAGAAACATTTAAAATTTTTCCTCTTCCGCGCTTTACAAAATCAGGAAGAAAATACCGTGTTAACGCCGTTAAAGCCAATATATTAAGATTAATCATATTCCTGTCCTCTTCCCATGGCCGCTCATAAAACTTTCCGATACCGCCAAAACCGGCATTATTAATTAAAATATCTATATCTATTCCGACCTTGTTCATTTCATTGTAAACCTCCCCGGCAGCAGCCGGCTGCGACAAGTCTTTTTTAATAACCATCACCTTAACTCCTTTTGATGATTCCAACTCACTTTTAAGTTTTCCCAATTTCTCTTCATTTCGGGCAACTAAAACCAAATCTCCACCTTTTTCAGCGTGAATAATTGCCAACTCCCTGCCTATCCCTCCGGAAGCTCCCGTTACTAATGCAGTATTTTTCATAAACTTATTTTTTATATATTAACATATAGATGTTTCTAACTTTCTGATTCGCAAAAATATAAATAATTTCTCTCAAAAAAATATTCAAAAATAAATTCGGTGTTAAACTTTTATAAATAAACTAAAATCAGTTATAAAAAATCTTTTTTTATTTTATGGTGGCTGAACCGGGTCGTCCGCTTTAGTCGGCACTGTCAGGTGGCGTCCGGCTAATGTGTTTTCGGGGGCTCCTAACGTCGCCCCGCCTCCACAAGCCTCAACAGCCACCTGCCACCACCTCGCTGCCGCTTCCACCCCTGCCACAAGGTTATGGTATTATAAAAGGTATTTTGCTCAAAAAATTATAACTTAACTTTTTTTAGTAGATTCTCAATACTATTACTCTTTAATAATCTTATTTTTACAAAACCATTAATAAATATTGAAACTTTTTTCAATATTAAACATATAATAATTATTATGGAAAAAAACCTGGTTACAAAAGAGTTTAACAGAATTGTAAAAAATAAATTTAATGTCTATAACAGCTTGTTTTTAAGCTTGCCTTATCCAAAAGTAAGCCATATAGGCATGCTAATTCCTTTGTTGTTTGAGATAAGTAAAAACGGTTTGGAACAAGGAAAAGATCCTGAAGAAATTATGGAAACTTTTTTTTCCGGGCATACCGAATTAAAAACCGAAGAAGAGAAAATTGATTTTATGTTACGTGTAATTCAATATGTAGAGCGGCAGGTGGTTTTATATGATAGCGTGGAGGATTCAGCATTTAGCGCTTTAGTTGGTTATCAAAATGATATGTCATTAAAAGATTATATTAATCTGTCAAAAAATAAACACCAGATTGCCGAAATTTTAAATAAACTATCTCATTTTTCCGTTAGAATTGTATTTACAGCACATCCTACCCAATTTTATCCTCCTTCGGTTTTAGATATTATTGCCCGGTTAAGAAAGTATATCCGTAAAAATAATATTGATGATATTGATATTACCTTGCAGCAACTTGGACTGACTTCTTTTATCAACAAGAAAAAACCAACCCCTTTGGAAGAAGCAAAAAACGTAATTTATTTTATGACGCATGTGTATTACGATTCCGCAGGTGAACTGTATAAAGAGCTAAGAAGAAATTTACCCGGGGGACAGTTTCATAATCCGGACATCCTTAAGATGGGTTTTTGGCCCGGTGGCGACCGCGACGGAAATCCTTTTGTAACCTATGAAACCACTATGGCCGTCGCCGATGAACTTCGTATGTCGCTGATGAAAAAATATTATCAGGATTTAATGGATTTAAAACAAAAGCTCACTTTTCGCGGTATTGAAGATATAATTTCAAATTTAGGTGAAACTATTTATCTTACCATGTACGATAAACAAAAAGTGATATCTTATTATGAAATAATTAAACCTCTTGAAAAAGTTTCTGATTTGCTGAAAACTAACTTTAACAGCTTGTATCTGGAGAGTGTAGAAAAACTAACCGATAAGGTTCATATTTTTAAAACCCATTTTGCCGGTCTGGACATCAGGCAAAATCATATCATCCACCAAAAAGCCGTAGAGCAGGTTCTTAAACACAATGGCATTATAAAAGAAAGTCTGGAAGAACTTAGTCGCGAAAAACTAAAATCGATACTGGTTAAGGCGAACCTGCAATTAGACATAGATGCTTTTGAGGATAATGTGGTAAAAGATACAGTGATGAATATGACCCAACTTAAAGAAATTCAGCGGAAAAACGGAGAAGAAGGTTGTAACCGTTATATTATAAGTCATGCCGAAGATATTTACTCTGTGTTGTTTGTATATGCTTTGTTACGTTGGTATTCATGGCGTGAAGGGCCCGTAAAAATGGATATTATTCCATTACTTGAATCCATAGAAGGAATGAAAAATTCAAAACAAATAATGTCCGAACTTTTTGAAATTCCTGAATACCGGCAACACCTTTCCAACCGGAAAGAGACACAAACCATTATGCTCGGCTTTTCCGACGGGACTAAAGACGGCGGTTATCTTCAAGCTAACTGGTCTATCTTTAAAACTAAAGAAATCCTTTCAGAGGTATGCGATGAATACGGAATTAAAGCTGTATTCTTTGATGGAAGAGGCGGCCCCCCGGCAAGAGGAGGCGGAAAAACCCATCGTTTTTATGCAGCACAAAGCAATAAAATAGCTAACCATGCTATTCAATTGACCATTCAGGGCCAAACCATAAGCAGTAAGTATGGAACAAAATTTCAATTTATACATAATTCCGAGCAATTATTAACAGCCGGTTTGGCAAATAGTTTATATGCTAAAGAAAATGAAATTTCTGAAAAAAACAGGGCGCTAATAGAGAAACTGGCAAACATCAGTTTTGAAAAATACACAGCGTTAA
>WGGC01000050.1 GCA_015491905.1 Bacteroidales bacterium
TCCTCTCACCCCGACCACCAAAAGGGGTAACTTGTTTTTTACAAGTTATCCCTTTTTATTTTTTCCGGAAATATATTTCTTTATCATTTTTAACAATTCATCTTTTCTTAATGGTTTACTGATGTAGTCATCGCAACCGGCTTTCAAAATAGTATCTTTATCTGTGCTGAAAGCATAAGCTGTTTGCGCTACTACCGGTAAATCAGGTCGTATTTCTTTTATTTTACGGGTAGCTTCCAAACCGTTCATGCCGGGCATTTTGATGTCCATTAGCACTAATGAAATGTTTGGATCTTTTTGTATAAGTTCCAGTGCCTCTTCTCCACTTGCCGAAATAAGTGCTTTATAATGCTCTTTTTCCAGTAATAATTTTAAAAAATACCGGCTGGTGTCGTCATCTTCCACTACCAGTATTGTAACTGTTTTTTGATCTGTTACTGTTGATTGATCTTTTGTCATGATTGCTTTAGCTTTTTTATTATCTGTAATTAAAGGTAATGTAAAATATACCTTTGTTCCTTTATTTAATTCTGATTCTAACCACATTTCTCCTCCCAGAGTTTCCACAAGGCCTTTGGCAATAGGCAATCCTAACCCGGCTCCTTCATATCCTCTCGATAATGAAATGTCGGCCTGATAAAACCTTTCAAACACTTTATCAATATGTTCTTTTCCTATTCCTCTGCCTGTATCAGAAACTGAAAATAAAAGCGTTTTTTTATCTTTAAGAGTATAGGAAAGGGTAATATTTCCTTTCTCTGTAAATTTAAATGCATTATCCATCAAATTCATTATAATTTGATTTACTCTTACTTCATCAGATATAATAATGCTTTTCTGATCTGTTAATGCGGGTGAAAACTCTAACTTTACCCCTTTTTCACTTGCTCTGCGTTTGAAAAATGCGGTAATATCTTTTAATAATTTATTTAGAGAAAACGGTTGTAAGTTCAATTCTACTACTCCTGCTTCTATTTTAGAAATATCCATTATGTTATTTATCAATCCTAACAGGCGGTTTCCACTGGTTTGAATGTAACCGGCATATTCCTTAATGCTGTTTATATCAGCATCACCGGAGGTAAGCAAAGAAGAAAATCCTAAAATGCCATTTAATGGAGTGCGCAATTCATGAGACATGTTTTGTAAAAATGCTGTTTTTAATTTGTCGCTTTTCTGGGCTTCTTCTTTTGCTTTAATAAGTTCCTCCAGCATTTCCTTACGGTCAGTTACATCTTCTTCTGTTGCTACCAGGCGAATAATTTCACCATCTTCATTTAAAACAGGTGAAATAATACTTTGAGCCCAGTACAGGGTGCCATTTTTTCTTTTGTTATTAAATTCTCCCTGCCATGTTTTTCCGTTGAGAACGGTATCCCATAGTTCTTTATAAAATGATGTTGGTTGTTCTCCTGATTTTAATATGCGAGGGTTTTGTCCTGTTAATTCATTTTTATCATATCCGGTTGTTTCACAAAATGCGGGGTTTACAAACTCTATATTTCCTTCTACATCTGTAATAACAATTCCTATTGGATTTTGCATTACAGCCTGCGAAAGCCGGATACTTTCTTCTTCAAATTCCTTTTTACTTATATATAAGCTTAATTCGGAGGCTACAGCATCAAAAATTTGAAGGGATAATTTAGAGTAAGCATCTGTTTTGTGATAGTCCTGAATAATCATTAACCCGTAAACTTTGTTTTGTTTAAAGAGAGGAACCCCCATCCAAATTTCCGGTATTGCTCCTTTACTTTTTATTTTTTTCCTTTTCAGCCATGTATTTATTTCTTTTTTATTTAATAATATGCCTTTCTTATGGGTGACAACTTTTTCAGATAAGGTTCCTTTACCTTTATATGTAGTTACCAGATCGTACTCGTCTTCTCCATAAAGGATTTTAAATTCATTTGTGCTTTCATTCCATGAAATAGCCATAAAATTACGGGTGTCCATTAATCGGCTTAACTCGTCTTTTACAGCTGTAAAAAGCTCATTTAATTTATTAGTTGTTAATACTTTTTTTGTTATCCTGAAAAGTATATCCTGCAGTAAACGGTGTTGCTTGTCATCAGTAATGTTTTTTACAGATCCAATAATTTTTACTAATCTGTTTTTTTCTTTATTCCAAATAGGTAAAGCATGTACTTTTACCCATAATAAGTGTCCATCTTTATGAAAAACACGAACCTCAATACTAACTTTATGGTTATTGAATAATTTTTTTTCTGCTCTGTCATTAACTGAAATATCGGGGGGATATAGGATTTTTCTCCAACCACCTATTTTTATAAATTCATCGGGAGAATAACCCGTTATTTTTTCAAAAGATCCTGCTATCCATATTTTTCCAACAGAACCGTCCTCCATAATTTCGTTTTCAAAAACATAATCTGTAGTCAGTTCCGAAATTAATTTATATCGTTCTCTGCTTTCTTTTAATTGTTTTTCGGCTTCAATCTGTTGAGTAATATCAGTATAATGTTCTATACGGCCTCCTTTATAAAGTCCAGAATATATGGGCTGACTCCAATGTTCCAGCCAACGGTCTTTTCTTTCTTTTGCAGGCAGCATATGGCAAATAAAGTTTTCAACATATGTATTGTTTTCGTAGGCTGACAGTACTTTTTCTGCAAATGTTTCGGAGTCTTCCAGTTGAAACATTATTTTTTCTTTAACCAGTTTTTTCTTATCCTTACCAATTATTTCATTTCTTTTTATTCCAAAATATTTCTCTGTAGCCTGGTTAATCCAAATTACATGAAAATTAGCATCTAAAATAAATACACCTACATCGGAAGTGTCAAGTACATCATCTATTAAAGTACGATACCGTGCTTCACTTTCAAATAATTGGTGCTCCATTTCCTTTCTGTCAGTAATGTCATGGGTAATGGATAAAATAAACGGTTCGTTCTGAATATAAATTATATTAGCCGATATCAATCCGGTTTTTATCTCTCCGTTTTTATGCCTGAATAGTATTTCATAATTTTCTATATGGTTTTGTTTTTGTAGTTTTTTTATAAATTCATTTCTTTCTTTAGGTTTTACCCATATTTTTAGAGCTTTTGCAGGTTTACCTATAATTTCCTCTTTAGTATATCCTATCGTTTTTGTAAAGCCGTCATTAATTTCCATAAAAGTACCATCCATTTTGCTTATTGCAGCAGCATTAGGTATAGTAGTAAATGCAGTACGATATTTTTCTTCTGTTTTTTCCCTTAGTTTTATTTCTTCTTCAAGTTCTATTGTTCGTTGACGTACTTTTATTTCCAGCTGCTCTTTTTCGTTTCTTTTTCTTTTTGCGGCATTTTTTATTTTGATCATGGTTTTTACCTGGGCAATCAACTCTTCCCTTTCAACAGGCTTGGTAAGAAATCCATCTGCTCCTGCTTCCAATGCTTTAATCCTGTTTTCGGCAGAAGTTTTTAAAGCTGTTAAAAAGACCACAGGAATAAGATTTAATTTTTCATCATTTTTTAATTTCTTGCAAACTTCAAAACCATCCATTCCCGGCATAATAACATCCAATAATATCACGTCAGGGTCAACGGATGCGGCAAGGACAATACCATCTTTTCCATTATCGGCAGAATAAAAACCTGCATCAGGAAAAGCCTCTTTGATTAAAGCTTTTATTACTGTAATATTATCTCTGATATCGTCAATAACTAAAATTTTCATATTTGGTTTTTTATTCGAAAATGTTTTTTATTGTTTCTTCAAATTTATTGATGTTTATGGGTTTAGGAATATATCCGTCAAAACCATAATTTAAAATTTCATTTTGATCTGCAGTCAATGCGCTAGCTGTAACAGCAATTATGGGAATATGTGATAATTCTTTTTCTTTTTTAATGGCATCAAATACTCTAAAACCATTCATGCCGGGTAAAGCAATATCCAGCAGAATTAAATCAGGAATTAGTGTTTTTGTTTTTTCAATACCTTCTTTTCCATTTCTTGCTTCTGCTATCTCATACTGATCTTGCAAGAAACTTTTTACTGTTAATAGATTGTCCTCATTATCTTCCACAATCA
>WGGC01000051.1 GCA_015491905.1 Bacteroidales bacterium
CTTCTTGCCTTTTGTGGTTTTTTTTACCACCAAGTAACGCTAAGTGCTACACAAAGAACACTAAGGAGTTTGTTTCGCCATTTTATCTTCGTGCCCTTTGTGGTTTTTTTTATATTGGGAGTGTAATCTAAACTCTGTCTGATTAAAAAATTATTCGTTTAAAAAACAAATGGTAACCCGTTACCTGCTAATCCGGGGGTTGTTGTTATACTAAAGGTGATTATCATCATATAGATACTTCACTGCGTTCAGTATGACAAGAAAACGAAATCTTCTAAATTGTCATCCTGAGCGTAGCGAAGGATCTCATCTCCAAAGCATTACCGGAAAAATTTTAATAATTTTTTTCGAATTGAAATATTTCAAACAACACTTGACAAATACACATTAAAAACTAATGCGTTATCTTTTTCATAGCATCAGGATTATGCTTATACTTAAAGAATATCATAAACAAAACACCAATTATTAATGCATACACAGCAAAAGTGAACCATATATCAGGCCAATCTCTTAGGCCATTTTTAGTGAAATAATCAACCACATAACCGCTTCCCATACCTCCAAGGAAAGCTCCTAAACCATTAGTCATAATCATAAAAAGCCCCTGTGCACTGGCTCTAATTTTTGGATCAGATTCAATTTCAACAAATAATGATCCGGAAATATTGAAAAAATCAAAGGCCATCCCATATATAATCATTGACAATATTAAATAAACAAATCCTATTCCGTCAGGACTACCGATACCAAACAATCCAAACCGGAAAACCCATGCAAACATACTCATAAGCATAACCTTTTTAATACCAAAGCGCCTCAGGAAAAAAGGAATGGTAAGAATAAAGAGTGTTTCTGAAATTTGAGATACAGACATTAAAATACTGGGGTGCTTAACAGCAAACGAGTCTGGAAATTTAGCGGCAAAATCATGTAAAAAAGGTTCTCCAAAGGTATTTGTAATTTGTAATGCTGCTCCCAACAACATCGAAAATATAAAAAATATAGCCATTTTACGCTGCTTAAAAAGAACAAATGCATCAAGTCCTAAAACAGTAATTAATGAATTCCCTTTACTTTTATATTCCGGAGGGCAGGCAGGTAAAGTAAAAGAATATAATCCTAAAAATAAAGAGGAGGCAGCGCTAAAATACAATTGCATAGGACTTAGTGTCCAATGCATAAAGTCGATAATCCACATAGCTAAAATAAATCCTACTGTTCCCCATACACGTATTGGAGGGAAATCTTTTACAATATCAAATCCTTTTCTTTCTAAAATACTATAAGAAACTGAATTGTTTAAAGCAATGGTTGGCATATAAAACATAGATACAAACAACATAACCCAATACAAAGAATCAAAATCTTTTACCTGAGCAGCCCAAACTAACAATCCCGAAAGAATTAAATGACTCAATCCCAGAACACGTTCAGCATTTACCCATCTATCAGCAACAATGCCAAGCAATGCGGGCATAAATAAGGCAGCAATCCCCATAGTAGCATAAATGCTACCAACCTGTCCACCGGTAAAATGCAAGTTGCCAATCATATATCCCCCCAATGAAATCAACCAGGCACCCCAGGCAAAAAACTGGAAGAAATTCATAACCGTAACTCTAAACTTAATTCCCATATCTTTATTTTATAGTTTTCAGAAAAATCAGAAAGCAAATGTAGAATATTTTCAAAAACAAAATTTTTATCTTTTTGAAATTTATATATTCATTTTTAAAATTTCATACTTTAACGCCAATATATTTATTAAAAAATCAAATTTTTAACAAAAAACATAAAATAAATATTCAAAAAAAGAAAAATATACTGTCTTCATATAAAATAATTAATTTACTTTGTATTGTTTTTATATTCATAATAAATTATAATTTATTAAATATAGAAACGGACAATTTATACAGTATAAATCATTAACCGGAAAGTAATTATGAAAGAGCAATTAGAAAAATTAACAGCACTTTTGGAAAACTACAATAAAACCGTAGACAATCCAACCAGAGAAAAGTTAATTGAGGATGCCGTTAGAGGAAATTATGCCAACGTGATGCCTCAAGGAACATTATACACGTGGACTCCTGCCGAATCAACTGGTAGAAGCCCAAAAGACACTTATGTGGTAAAAAGGCCCGAAGTGGATGCCAAAATAGATTGGGATGCTTCATATAACATTCCTATGGACCCGGAAACATTTGAAATGATTTTTGAAGATGCCCTGGATACTTTAAAAAACAAAAAAAAGGTTTACAAACTTAACAGAGTAATTGGTGCCAATTCAAATTATGCTTTACCAACAGTAATGGTAACCGACAACCCTTTAAACGGTTTATTTGCCGATAATATGTTCAGACCTGTTCCGGAGGATATTGAAAAAAGTATCTTTTCAAAAACACCTTTTACCTTGATATCTCTTCCTTACGATAAACTATCATCAGAAAAATATGAAGGAAGATTAAGAAAATTACCCGGTGGAAAAACTTCCGGCATGGCGGTTGCTATGGACTATGAAAAAAAAGTAGGTATTGTATATGGCTCTGCTTATCAGGGTTCCAACAAAAAACTTATGTTCACCGTAATGAACTTTTTACTTCCTGATCATGGTATTTTACCATTGCATTGCTCTGCCAACGAAGGTAAAAACGGTGATTCAGCATTATTACTGGGATTATCAGGAACCGGAAAAACAACACTGTCGGCAGATCCTGAAAGAGCACTCCTGGGAGATGATGAACACGGTTGGGGAAATGATGGTATTGCCAATTTTGAAAATGGATGCTATGCTAAATTAATAGATTTAAGTCCCTCAAAAGAACCGGAAATTTACAAAGCTACCTTCCATTATGATCATTATTTAAATCATGGTTCCATAGTTGAAAATTTAATGGTTTATCCTGATGGAACACTTGATTTTGAAGATAGTAGATATACAGAAAATTCAAGGGCATCATATCCGCTGAAATATCTGACAAACACCAAAGAAAGCTCTACTTCAGGACATCCCAAAACCATTCTTTTCCTCACAGCAGATGCTTATGGGGTTTTGCCTCCTATCTCAAAACTAACAAGAGAACAGGCCATGTTTTGGTTTATGATGGGATATACCTCCAAACTGGCAGGTACTGAAACAGGAATTACTGAACCCCAGGCTACTTTCTCACGTTTCTTTGGCGGTCCGTTTATGCCTCGTAACCCCAGTGATTATGCCGAATTATTAGGTAAAAAAATGGACGAGCACAATGTAAACATCTTCCTGGTAAATACAGGATGGAGTGGTGGTGCTTATGGCGTGGGCAAAAGAATGAACCTGAAATATACCCGTGCTATGGTTAGTGCAGCCCTAAATGGAGACTTAAATGATGTTGATTATGTTAGCGATGATATTTTTGGAGTACAGATACCAACAACTTGTCCTAACGTGCCAACAGAAATTATGATTCCCAGAAATTCATGGAAAGATAAGGATTCATTTGACAAAACAGCTAAGAATCTGGCTTCTAAGTTCGTTGATCATTTTGAAAAACAATTTAAAGGAAAAGTATCAGATGAAATTGCATCTGCCTGCCCTAAACCATAAGCAGGATATTTATTTATTATCAAAGGCTGTCTGTTTCTCCGGACAGCCTTTTTTATTAAATTTGCTAAAATTTAACTTTTCTGAAGTTATAAATATCTAAATAATATTCTTCATGCAGCAATATATTGATCTATTAAACCATGTTTTAAAAAATGGTGTTAAAAAAAATGACCGTACAGGAACAGGAACAACAAGTGTTTTTGGCTATCAGATGCGTTTTGACCTCGAAGATGGCTTTCCGCTGCTTACAACAAAAAAAATACACCTAAAATCTATTATTTATGAATTGCTATGGTTCCTAAAAGGGGACACTAACGTAAAATACCTTCAAGATAATGGAGTGAAAATATGGAATAACTGGGCAGATGAAAACGGCAACCTTGGACCTGTATATGGTGCACAGTGGCGAAACTGGAATAATGAAGGTATTGATCAAATAAAAATTGCAATTGATCAAATTATCAATAATCCCAACAGCAGACGCATCATTGTTGCAGCATGGAATCCTTCTGTTTTACCTGAATCCGGAAAAACTTTTAGTGAAAACGTTGCCAACGGTAAAGCCGCTCTCCCTCCATGCCATGCGTGGTTTCAGTTTTATGTTGCCAACGGGAAATTATCCTGCCAGTTGTACCAAAGAAGTGCTGATATTTTTCTTGGAGTCCCCTTTAATATAGCATCTTATGCCCTTTTAACACTAATGATAGCGCAGGTTACCGGACTAAAACCAGGTGAATTTATTCATACCCTGGGAGATGCACATATATATCTTAATCACCTCGACCAGATTGACATACAAAGAAAAAGAGTTCCAAGGCCCTTACCAACTATGACGTTAAACCCTAATGTAAAAGATATTTTTGATTTTCATTTTGAAGATTTTAGTCTTACAAACTATAACCCTCACCCTCACATTAAAGGGGCTATTTCTGTTTGATACTACAAATTTAATCGTTTCAAAAAATATGAT
This sequence comes from Bacteroidales bacterium, assembly GCA_015491905.1. GTDB lineage: Bacteria > Bacteroidota > Bacteroidia > Bacteroidales > F082 > Sulfidibacterium. The sequence goes on from WGGC01000051.1 coordinate 4,563, forward strand.
TGTAAAGAAAGAAAAGAAAATAGGATTATTTTTTGGTTCATTCAATCCTATTCATACTGGCCACCTTATTCTGGCAAATTATATGGTTGAATTTACCGATTTGGATGAAGTATGGTTTATTGTCTCCCCCCAAAACCCATTAAAGCCCAGAAACTCTTTATTAAAGGATACCCATCGCCTTACACTGGCAAGGCTGGCAGTAGAAAACCATCCCAAACTAAAGGTTTCCAATATCGAATTTAAAATGCCAAAACCTTCTTATACAATTGATACTTTAACATGGTTAAATGAAAAATATCCTTTGAACAATTTTACATTAATAGCCGGAACTGATATATTTCCTCATTTCCATAAATGGAAAAATTTTCAGGTGATACTCAATTTATATTCTATTTATGTTTATCCGCGTCCGGGAACTACATTAGGGAAATATAAATCTAATCCCAAAATACATTTGATGCAAGCTCCGCAAATGGAAATCTCATCAAGTTTTATTAGAAAAGCCATAAAAAATAAAAAGAATATGAGTTTCTGGCTGCCCGACAATGTTTATAAATATATTACTGAAATGCATTTCTATGAAAAATAGAAACCTTTAAAACATAAAATGAAATTTAATAATTTTTAATATTTCCTGGAAAATTATTAAATTTGCGGAAACAGCATAAATTAATTTACAAAAATTAAGCCTCCCTGATTAGAAAAATCTTGATAAACTGAGGCTGATCAAAGGTTAAAGAAATTTTAAACGTATATAGTTCAAAATTTCAAAAAATGAAATATAAAATTATAAACAGATGAAATATACTTTTCTTTTAATTTTGACTTTTCTTTTTGCTGTCAATAATACATTTGCACAAAAGAAAAACCCCAATACTCCAATAAAAAAAGTAGAACAACAAATAAATGATATGCAACATAACTTCAACCGTTTGCAAAAGGGTATTGAAGATTTATTATGGTATCAAAAGGTAGGAGATATTGCATATATCGACAAAGTTTTTATTACCGGCCCGCCACCGGCAGTAATAAAAAACCCAACAGGTATGGGAGTAAGAAACCCTGTAAAATTCTGGTCATATACTTTTATTCCAAAAAACCTGAATCCACATAAAAAATATCCTCTTATTGTATTACCTCACGGCGGTGTTCATGGCGATTTTACAACTTATTATCAACATATTATCAGAGAACTTATATCACAAGGATATGTTGTTATAGCACCCGAATACAGAGGAAGTACAGGGTATGGTAAATCATTTTACAGAAAAATAGATTACGGTGGCTTAGAAAATGGTGATGTTTATTCCGCCCGTAACTGGATGTTAAAAAACTTCACTTTTCTCGACAAGAGCAGAGTTGGAATTATAGGTTGGAGCCACGGAGGAATGATTTCTCTGATGAATATTTTCGCACATCCAAAAGCTTATAAAGTTGCTTTTGCAGGAGTTCCTGTCAGCGACCTGATTGCTCGAATGGGGTATATGACTCAAGATTACAGGAATTTGTATTCAGCAGATTATCATATAGGTAAAACTGCGTATCAAAATGTGGAAGAATATAAAAAAAGATCTCCCGCATGGAATGCAGAGAAGTTACAAACTCCTCTATTAATACATACTAATACTAATGATGATGATGTAAATGTGTTGGAAGTTGAGCATCTTATCCAGGCACTGAAAGCAGCTGATAAAAAATTTGAATATCAAATTTATAAAAATGTTCCCGGAGGGCATTCATTTGATAGAATTGACACTCAAACAGCTCAAAAAATAAGAGTTAAAATTTATAAATTTTTAGCCGGATACCTGCATCCCTTACAGCCTATTACAACGGTAAGCCAACTACGCAAAGCAGCGTATCGCTTTTAAGGATAACATAACTTCAGGTAAATGCCTGAATCATATTTTTTTAACTATAAAATACTAAAACTGCTATGGTACTACTTAGTTTATCAATGCATTTTAACTTTTTACCACTATTTTTAGTGATTGCAGTAGCATGGTTGGCACCTATCCTTTTATCAGTATTAAAACTAAAAAATATTCCATCTGTAATTATTGAGATTTTATTTGGTTATCTGATTGGCTTATTTTTTTTATCGAATCAAAGTGGCGATAGTTTTAAAATACTCGAATTCCTGGGCTTATCAGGGTTTTTATTTTTAATGTTTTTAAGCGGCCTGGAGATAGATATGGACCAAATTATTACTTCTTTCCCCAGAAAAAAACTCACCATAACAGGCATACTCAAAAACCCATTACTAATAGGAATATTATATTTTATTATTGTTGTCATTCTTTCCTATGCCAGTACTTTCCCCCTGTCATATTTTATTCACATTGAACACCGTTGGTACTTTGCACTTATAATGGTAACTACTTCGGTAGGCATTGTTTTACCGGTTTTAAAAAATCGAGGTGACCTTTCTACACGTTATGGGCAAATGATTATTATAGCTGCAGCTATTGCAGATGTATTGGGTATAATTCTTTTTACATTTACCGCATTTATTATAAGACAAGGTTTTAAATTTGAACTATTTTACATATTAATTTTATTTTTTATCTTTTTTATCTTTTATAAAATTAGTCTGCGCCTAAGAAATATCTATTTTCTAAAAAAATTATTTTACCAGCTCTCGCATGCCGCTTCTCAGATAAAAGTCAGAGGTTCAGTACTTATTATGTTAATCTTTGTTGTCATTTCTCAATATATAGGTGAGGAAGTTATACTTCTGGGTGCATTTTTAAGCGGATTGTTAATGTCTACATTGCTACACAAAGAAAGATCTGTTTTAATGATAAAATTAGATGGAATGGGATATGGATTTTTCATACCAATATTCTTTATTATGGTAGGGGTTTTATTCGACCCTTCTGCACTAAAAGAATTTGATCATTCTCTTATCTGGTTTTTAATTGCGCTTTTTGTTGTGTTGTTTGTCATTAAACTTATACCTGCCATTTTATGGAGTCCTCTTTTCGGGAAAAGAAAAGCCCTTGCCGGCGGCTTTCTTATGGCATCACAATTAAGTTTGATAATTGCTGCTTCAACCATTGGATTACAACTGGGAGTTATCACACCCGGAATAAATGCCGGGTTTGTTTTAATGGCTGTCCTGACAACGCTTATTGCTCCGGTTATGTTTAATATTATTGCACCAAAAAATAAATTTGAAGGGGAAAAAATATTACTTATTGGCGGTAGTAGTACCGCCGTATTACTTGCCAGAAGAATGAATGTACATGGTAAAAAAGCATTTATTATAGAAAATAACCGTGAGCGCTTCCGCGAAATAAAAAGTAAAGGCTTACAAGTTTTATTTGGAGATGGCCTCGATATATCTGTTTATGAAAAAACTAAACTTAAACCAAACAATTATGTTGTTATTTCAACAGGAAATGATAAAAGAAACTATGAAATAGCTGAATTATTAAGAAAAAACTTAATGCATGAAAGGATTATAACACGTGCTTGTAAACTACCCTGCGTTGAAAAGTTACAACTATTGGGTATTGAAGCTGTTGATGTACACCGGGTGGTAGCTATTGCACTTGAAAACCTAATCTTGCGACCTACCACTTACCATGAACTGGTAGAGTCATTTGAAAATTATAACCTGGAAGAAATCACAGTTACAAATAATAAAATAACGGATAAGCAAATAAAAGAAATTGCTTTTGACACTAATGCCATCCTGATAATGGTAAAAAGAAAGGAGAATTTATTTATCCCACATGGAAATACTTATTTACAAACAGGTGATACTTTACACGTTTTAGGAACACGTACAGCTATGGAAAATGTTAGAGCAATGATAAGCCAATAAACATCTGGTTTTAAATACTTATTTCAGACCGATTTCCTTTAACCTTTCGTCAAGATATTCTCCGGAAGTAACATCTTCATATAATTTTGGATGTTCAGAATCAATGCATTGGGGCAAACATGCCAACGACATTTCCGGCTTGGGATGTAAAAAGAAAGGAACAGAGTAACGACTTTCATTCCATTTCTCTTTTGGCGGATTTACAACCCGGTGTGTTGTCGACCTCAGTTTATTATTAGTAAGTCTTTGCAGCATGTCCCCTACATTTACCACAAGAAAATCTTCTATAGCAGTAACAGGTACCCATTCTCCTTTTTTATTTAAAACTTCCAAACCTTCAGCAGATGCTCCAACTAAAAGAGTTATCAGATTTATATCTTCATGAGCTCCCGCACGTACAGAACCTTTAGGGTCACCTATTATAGGCGGATAATGGATAGGCCGCAATATACTAATTCCACCATGTACCCACTCATCAAAAAAGAACTCATCCAGATTTAAAAATAAAGAAATAGCCCTTAAAATTTGAATTCCTACACCTTCCATAGCACGATACATAGCCTGGCCTGTAGTTAGGAAATCAGGAACCTCTTTAACCATAACGTTAGATGCTAAATTTAAATCTTCCTGTTCGCCTGAATATGGAAACTGGCCAAAATGCCAAAATTCTTTTAAATCTCCTGCTTTACTGCCTTTAGCATGTTCTCTCCCAAATGATGTATATCCTACTTTTCCATCCGGCGAAATTTCATATTTTTTCTTTATTTCTTCCGGTAAAGAAAAAAAAGATGCCATTTGCTGATACATACTATTAATGATATTAGGAGAAACTCCGTGATTTTTTACAGCAACAAAACCAATTTCTTCATAGGCATTACCAAGTTTCCGGATGAAATCATTCTTCTTCTCCAGATCCCCTGAAATAAAATCTGAAAAATCAACTACAGGAATACCATATTTTAAATCCATAATTTATATTTTAAGTATTTAAGAACTACAAAGATAAAATTTAAATGTATGATTTATATATAAGAAACGTAATATTTTTGTTTGTAAATTATACTGAATAAAAAACAAAAAATTACCGAGCCTATATTATATAGATATATAATCCAAATTGTTACAAGTGAAAACTTTTTTGAAAATTTTATTATTTAACAAAAAAAACAATAATTTTTTATCTGATAAAGTAAGCTTATATATATTTGCAAACTATTTCCTGATTTGGAAGTATATCCCTTTTTATCCAATGTAATTTGTATAATTAGTGAATAAAATTATAAACACATGAAACGTCCATGATTGAATAATTATTAAATCACATTAATCCTGTGAAATTTTTGCTGTTTCACAGGGCAAGGTAAACGATTATTCAATTATGGTAAGTTCCATGTGACCAATGAAAAATTAAATTATAAACACATGAAAAAGATCTTAGCAGCATTTTTATTTTTCGCATTAACGTTTAGTCAGGTAAATGCACAAACAAAACATAATGCAACTATTCATATTAAATTAATAGAAACCAGCGATGTACACGGTTGTGTCTTTCCTCAGGATTTGGTAAATCAACGAATTAGAAAAGGTTCTTTGGCGCAGGTAGAAACATATGTACTTAAGCAAAGAGCAAATAAAAGCCAATCAGTTATACTTTTAGACAATGGCGACATACTTCAAGGTACTCCATTTGTATATTACTATAATTATGTTGACACCACAGGCGAACATCAACTGGCAGCAGTTATGAATTACATGAAGTATGATGTTGGTACTGTAGGAAATCATGATATCGAACCCGGGCACCCTGTTTATGATAAGTTCAGAAAAGAACTTAATTTCCCCTGGCTGGCAGCCAATGCAATCAACAACAAAACCGGAAAACCTTATTTTAAACCCTATACTGTACTTTACCGGAATGGTGTTAAAATAGCTGTATTAGGTATGATTACCCCTTCAATCCCCAACTGGCTGCCACCGTCTATATGGTCAGGAATGCATTTTAACGGTATGGTGGCTACAGCAAAAAAATGGGTTAAAATAATTCAGGAAAAAGAACACCCCGATATCTTAATAGGTCTTTTCCATTCCGGCACCAATAAATTATACGGATTTCATAAATCAGGTGAATTAATTGAAGATGCATCTCGCTTGGTAGCTAAAGAGGTTCCCGGTTTTGATGTTGTTTTTGCTGGCCATGATCATAAAGTTGATAATGAAATTGTTACAAATATGAACGGAAAAGAGGTGCTACTTCTCGACCCTGCCGCTCATGCCGAAAATGTTGCTGTTGCCGATATAACATTAATACCTGAAGCTAATGGTTTTAAAAAAGAAACTACAGGTCACATTGTAAGTATGACTAAATACAAACCCAATCAGGCATTTATGAACAAATTTAACAAGGACTTTGTTCAAGTTGAAAATTTTGTAGATAGAAAAATTGGTTCTTTTACAAATAGCATTAACTCACAAAACGCTTTGTTCAGGCCCACAGCTTTTATGGGCCTGATACATACTGTTCAACTGGACTATTCCCATGCTGATATTTCAATTGTTTCTCTACTGTCAACAAGGGCTAAAGTAAATAAAGGCCCCGTTTATGTTAGGGATATGTTTAAACTTTATCGCTTTGAAAACCTGCTATATACCATGAAAATGTCAGGTAAAGAGGTTAAAAATGCTATGGAATATACCGCCGGACTTTTTTATCAAACCATGAAAAATAAAAACAGTAATATATTACTGTTTAAAACTACTCCCAACGGAAAACTTATCCTTTCAAAATATTCACACCGCCCTGTTCTTAAAAGTCCTTATTTTACTTTCATCACCGTGGCAGGAATTAAATATACTGTGGATGTTACTAAAAAACCGGGAAACAGAATCACTATTTTATCCATGGCTGACGGAAAACCTTTCGACATCAACAAAGAATATTCAGTAGCTATTAACTCATATCAGGGTAATGGTGGTGGAGGAACACTGACAGAAGGTGCAGGTATTCCAAAAAACCAATTGTCAAAAAGAATAATAAGAAACTCCAGTAAGGATATCCGCTATTTAATGATGAAATGGATAGAAAAGAAAAATATCGTAACACCAAAATCTTTGCACCAGTGGAAATTAATTCCTGAAAAATGGACTATCCCCGCAATTAAAAAAGACAAAAAACTGCTCTTTGGAAATTAAACTAGGGCTTATAAAAAACAGCTTTATAATCTGTCTTATTTCCAACACCATCATATACAAGAAGGGAAAAATAATTTTTCCCTTTTTTTATATACTTGTCGAATTTATAAATTAATCTTGCCGTTTTAGGATCATAATCCATTAATATCCAATGCCCGTTTAATATAGGCTTGTAACTTCTTATCCCTGATATATTATCTTTTATGCTAACTATCAAACTTCTTTTAGCTTTCAACCGGCCGTTATTAACAAAATTTACTGCCTTTACAACGGGAGCTACAGTATCAAATAATACTGTATAATAACCCAGCTTGTTAACACGGGAGGTAATAAATCCGTTTTTTACTTTGCCGCCAGCAAATGATGGATACTTCCATTTACCCTGAGGTGAATATGCCAGAAAATATTTAGATAAACCTATGCCTTTTATAGGATTTATCCTCAAAGAAAGAGAAAACGACTTCCTTACAGGCGCATAACGATTTTGGATAATATATACAGGCGAAACATTGCTTATCTTCTGATTTGTCTTCCTAATGTTCATTATAAATGATTGGTAAAAAGCACCCGCCGGAATATCAAGTTTTATTCCCGGATATACTGCTTTCTCAGCTTTATCAATAGAAACCTTAATGTTCTTCCCGGGCTTTTTAACAAAAGCATATTTTTTTACACATCCTTTATCCCCTACTGACTGCATATTAAATTTAAGCACTGAGGTGTTATGATAAACATCTGTTACAACAAATTTAAAATGATGAACTTTCCTGTCCTTAAAAGTAATTATCCCGCGATTTATAACATCAAAATAATTTTTAAGTCTGTTATTAGTGTCTATCTGTGTTCTTATAATACGTCGTTTAGTTTGCTGATAATAAGCATAATCAATTAAGCTGTTTACATCTCTCGTCGTATAAAAGGAAATCTTTTTCATCCGCAAGCCAAAAATAAGTTTTCCATCTTTATAAAGACTTATTTTGTAAACTCCATTTCTGTTTGGTGCTTTATCCATTATATCATTAGTTTGCAAACCCAAAGCTACCGAACCATTTACTTTTATCACCGGAATATTTCGTAAATAACATTTCTTTCCCCTTCCTGCAACAGGATATATAAATTTCTTATCCCTTCCATTTATACACGATCCGGTAGAAACAGGATAAACTGCTAATCTGTATATTTTTGGAAATTGATGATCAGCAACATTAATGCCTTTATACAACAATGGATTTACAGGCGATTCCGTTTTGGCCTCTCGCAACTCAAAATGAAGATGCGGCGCACCCGAACTTCCCGAGTTCCCGGAATATGCAATAACACTACCCTTTTTAATTTTAAACATGCCTTTTTTGGGAAAAATGTTTACAGCAAATGATTTTCGTGCATATTGAACCTTTCGCACAAACTTTTGTAAGGTGGAATTAAACCTTGACAAATGCCCGTAAACAGATACCAAACCGTTTGGATGGGTAATATAAAGTGCTTTTCCATAACCTCCCGGCGACACTTTAATACGTGAAACATAACCGGAGGCTACAGCAAATACCTTCTTTCCCGTCCTCCCCTGAGTTTTTATATCAATTCCACTATGTAAATGCCCTGACCTGACTTCCCCAAAAGAACCCGACAGAATCATAGGAATAGCTAATGGAGGATGAAACTTCCTGACCTTTGCAGGATTCTGAACAAAAGCAATCTTTGGTATAAATACAAATATTAATATCTGTAACCATACAGCAAGTTTTAAATATTTAGCTATTGATCCTACCATTCTGTAAACTATGATTTCGTTGGATACCAACAAAAATAGTAAATGCAGGTTAATAAAAAAACTTTTCCTAAATATTACTCGTTCTAAAATCTTATTCCAACAACCAACTTTTTATTATTTTTGCAACTCCGTAATTAAATTGTAAATAAAATATTTAACAGAACCATCATAGTACAAACAAAAGAATGAGTAAAAACATACCAGTAAAAAAAGAGGTTCTGTTTATTGTAAACCCTGTTTCGGGTGGCCGCCGCAAAAATAAACTTCAGGATTCTTTATTCCGGCATCTTAACAACAAAAAGTATAATGCTTCTATAGTTTTTACTGAATATGCCGGACATGCAGGTTTGCTTACCGAAGAGGCCGTGAAAAACAACATTGATATTGTTGTTGCCGTTGGTGGCGATGGTACTATCAACGAGGTAGCATCCAAATTAATCAATACCAACACTATTCTCGGAATCGTTCCCCTTGGCTCCGGTAACGGACTGGCACGGCACCTGGGAATACCCAGATATATCCCATGGGCTATTCGCCTTATCAACAATCTTAAAGTTACATCCATCGATACCGCTACCATCAATGGGAAACCTTTTATAAGTATCGCCGGCGTGGGCTTCGATGCACTGGTAGCCAAAAAATTTTCAGATTCGGAAAGACGAGGCTTTTTTACCTATGCACACATTGTTGCCAATTATTTTATGTACTATAAACCAAAAAAATACAAAATTAAACTCGATGATGGAAGTATAATTAAAACCAAAGCCCTGTTTATAAGTTTTGCAAACTCCAACCAGTTTGGATATAATACCACCATAGCCCCCAATGCCCGACTTCGCGATGGAAAATTAGACTTGTCAATAGTAAAAAAACCTAAATTCTTCGATTTGCCACTCGTAGCCAATTTACTCCTGCTACGCGCAATCGACAAGTCGCAATACGTAAAAACATTGCAAACAAAACATTTTACAATATACCAAAGAAAAAACCGAAACGTTAATATCGATGGTGAAGCTATAAAACTAGGAAAAAGTCTTGAAGTTAAAGTAAACCCGTTATCACTAAAAATAATAATCCCTAATAACAATGTCCAATAAAAAAAATAATAAAATAGTCTATTCTACTAACCCCGATTTCTCCTTCGAACAGGAAGAAACCATACAACAGGAAAGTATTGCACCGGAAAAACAAACTCTATACCTTTCACTCGACAAAAAACAACGTAAAGGAAAAAAAGTTACCCTTATAACCGGCTTTCATCTTACCGAAACCGACCTCAAACAACTGGCTAAAGACCTGAAAGTGCAATGTGGTGCCGGTGGTACAGCAAAAAACAATGAAATTATCCTCCAGGGTGACTTCCGTCCAAAGGTAAAAGACTTCCTCGAAAAAAGAAAATTTAAAGTGAAACTTACAGGCGGCTGAATCCTATTTTACCTCATTAACAATATCTGCAATAGTCTCAAAATGTGTCTTCCTGAAAGGGATTTGCATAGCCTCCAAATCCTTTTTTAAATGTTTTCCCACATTTTTTACCATCAAAACATCCACATCCTTAATAGCTTCCACCTGATCCATGTGCGAGTGCTCATGCTCCTCCTCCCCGTCATGATGCTCATGATGGTTCGGCACATAACTATATCGCACCTCATCCCCTTCTATCTCCACAACAGCAAATTCCTTGCACCGGCCAGTCCTTGGCGTTATCGTCTCCCTGTCATTAGTAGGTATCGCAATTTTCATAATATCTCAATTTTATAAATGTATCTCTCCACACCTCTTAAAATTTTGCTCTCGTAATAAAACCGAACAAATTTACTAAAATTAACATAGAGTTAGCACCTTTGCATAAGCATAAAAACCACAAGTAATTTCAGCTTTTTAAAAATCATTATGGCAGTTGCAGCCTCCCTTAAAACCCCATCGCCGGCTGCACCGGGCTGTACACTCCAAGTCCTCAACACCTTACTGTGTTCGGCTAACCGTTTGCGGGGGCTCCTAACGTCGCCACGCCTCCGGAAGCCTCCATCAGTAACGTGTCTGCGGGCTTTCCGCTTCCATCCCTACTGCAATTCCCGGTAATATTATCATAACACAATGAAAAATTTATCTCTCTATTATTTATTTCTACCAAAGAAGAAATTTATTATGAAACTTATAAATTAAACAACCAAATATCAATCCCCATGACTACGACTTTCAGAAATTAACACAACGTATTAAATCATTCTGCAGACCCTTTTAAGAAGTCAGTTACCCGTTTAAAGCAAATAATCAGGTTTATTAACAATCAGATTAAAGCAATTGAAAAAGATTGCGAGAATATTGTCAACAAGGATGAGATGCTCAAAATCAAAGTTGATAAGGTGACCACCATTCCGGGGGTTGGTTTTATCACAGCGATTGTTGTTATAGCAGAAACACATGGTTTTGCCCTGATAACAAGTATAAAACTGTTAGTGTCTTATGCGGGTCTGGACATCATGATCAGGGAGTCGGGCAAATGGAAAGGAAAACCGAAAATAACCAAAAAGGGGAATGTTCAAATCCGTAAGGCCTTGTACTTTCCATCTTATACTTCTATTAAGTATTCAGAAACCAGTGCCCGGTTTTATGAAAGACTTTTTAGAAAGAAAGGCAAATCCATGATAGCTGCTACAGCAGTTCAAAGAAAACTCCTGGGACTTATTTATACGCTGTGGAAAAATGACACAATCTTTGTTGAAAACTACCAGCACAATAAAGCAACATAAATGAAGATAATTGATCGCCATCAGGTAATGCAGAGACCAGGCTTTCTTTCGACTTTTTACAACGCAAAAAAAGTAGTGGGAGAATTAACTCCCACTACGCAAGATAGACTTCAGTACAAAGCATCGACCAAAGCCTTCTTTCGGTTGATGTCAATATTAATAAAACTCTTTGAAAAAAAATGAAAATAAATTTGGATTTTAACACAGTATCTTGCGCCAGTGGAAGAGAAGGAACAAAGGGTGTCATATTTAGAAATATTCCTATCTGAATATTTGTTTTTTAAATTATATAGATACCTTTGTGCAAAGCAAATATTTAACCACTTATAAAACAAAAGATAATGGATGCAGAAGAAACAGTTATTGAAACATTGAAAAATGCAGGAAAAGCTTTAAAATCCGGGGAGATTGCCGTGCTTGCCGGGATAGATAAAAAGATGGTGGACAAAGCCATTAAAGCGTTGAAAACTGCGGATAAGATCAATTCCCCCAAACGTTGCTATTATGAGGTAAAATAGTCGTTTAACGATATGCTCTACATAAACCGGACATATGGTCCGGTTTTTTTTTGTCCTGCCGGTTCAAACCAAAAAATCATGCACTTCTTTCCCGGAATTGTGTAACAGCTATCGTCCTGCCTCAC
>WGGC01000052.1 GCA_015491905.1 Bacteroidales bacterium
GGTGGTTTTCTGATAGAGGAGGCACTTTATAGAAACTATGAGGTATTTGCTGTAATCCGGAAATCGAGTAACCGCAAATATCTTTCAAATCCGGCCATCCACATATTAGTAATGGATTTTGCAGATAAAGAAGCCCTGAAAAAGCAATTTGAAAACCTGCCCCGTTTTGATTATATTATTCATGGGGCAGGGATTACCAAGGCATGCAAAAAAAAGGATTTTATTACTGTTAATTTTGAACATACCAAAAGGTTATTAGATGTTTTACGGGAAACAAAAAAAATACCTGATAAATTTGTTTTCCTTAGCAGCCTGGCCGTTTCAGGCCCGGGAAACAAACACACCTTGCAACCCATAAAAACCACTGATACTCAGCATCCGGTAACCATGTACGGAATAAGTAAGCAAATGGCCGAACAGTTCATCCTGTCACAGCCCAACTTTCCCTACATAATTTTAAGGCCTACGGGAGTTTATGGACCGAGGGAAAAAGACTATTTCCTCACTTACAAATTAATTAAGAAAGGTATAGAGACATTCATGGGCACAAAAGAACAACACCTTACATTTTTGTATGTGGCTGATCTTTCCAAACTTGTTTTCGATATACTTCCCTCGGAAATTACGGGAAGAACGTACTTCGTAACCGATTTAAAACAATATACCACACAACAGTTTAACGCCATAATAAAAAAAACGCTGAATAAAAAAACAATTGCCATAGTATTCCCCAAAACAGTTATAAAAATTATTGCTTTCCTAAACGAGAAACTTTCATGCCTTTTTGGAAAACCTTCCACCTTAAACAGTGACAAATACAAAGAACTGACAGGTAATAACTGGCTATGTGAAAGCGAAGAAATTGTGAAAGACTTTAATTTTAAACCGGAATATGATTTAGAAAAAGGAATAAACGAAACCATTGCTTGGTTTAAAAAAGAAAAGTTATTATAATAACTAATCCCAAAATCATCATTATGAATATCTATTGGACAGCCAAATAATTTGATAATTATGAACGTTTTAATGAAGCTTGCTTCTGTTTCCTGATATATTAAAAATTCAAAATTCCTTTAGATTTGGATGGCACTTTTGTCAATAATTATTAATATTCATCTAAAATAAAAAAAATGAAAAAATTAGCATTTTTATTTGTTGCCGCTATGGTAGTATTTCAAGGCTTTTCGCAAACTTCACAAAAAAGTAAAATAAATGTTTACCAAAAACTGGACCGGATTTTATCCCCGTTTGAGGACATGACCGAATATGCCCTCGATAACAATAGTATTGGCATGACAAAAGCTATGAACCGGATAAACAGGTCTCAAAAAAATCAATTTTTTAAGCAAGGGTTAACAGAAAAAAGTTATGCAGCGTTTATACAGAAGATAAATAAACTACAACAGTATGTTAACCAAAACGATTACAGCCAAGTATCCCTGTTATCAGCCAATATCTTTAAATTCAATATCAGCCATTTTATTTATGCTGATCAACTAAAGCGACAACTCCGCATAGAGCATTTAGATTATATGGGCTACCAGGTCCTGGCACTTTTAAAACAAGGTAAAGTTGACTGGGAAGCCATTACCAAAGCCACAGAGCTGGGATATGCCAACTGGGCTCTGCTGCGTCAGGAGATAAAAGACAGCAACCTAAAAGATACCTTTCATCAGTTATTTCGCGGGCTTCAACTGAGCGTGAAACAGAAAAACCCGCAAGCTGCAAAGATTTTTGCCTCTATGGACCTCAGTCTGGTGGATGTATTGGAAGTGAGTTTTTAATCGAAGTAAATATTATGTAAAACGTATTACTGTCCGCCGGCAATTAATTAACAGCTAGCCGGGCAGATTAAAGCAAAAAACGGGCACTCTATTGCAGAAGGTATCACCTGCTTGACGATCTTTCGTTGAAGATTGCCCATACGGTAAGAATATTATTATTATATAATCTTTACAGTAAAGGCCCGTTATTTTTTTAACCCACTCTCTTCATATTTTAATTTTTCCTTGTCTTTATAATTGCTGTCTCTGATACACATCTGAT
>WGGC01000053.1 GCA_015491905.1 Bacteroidales bacterium
CATTACATTTTGTATCGGAAAGTAACCACCATAAAATAAACATAACGAATCATACTACAAACCATTATTAAATCTTGTAAATAAGGCTTTTTGTTGTTACTTGTTGATATTTATTTTGTGATATTATTTGTTTATTAGGTGCAAATTTGTACCTTAATTGTATCTTAAATACGTTTTAACAGGCTTATTTGTATCTCAATGTTTTTTTTTAGATGATGGCAGGAATGTTGGAAGCGCGACTTACAAATGTGTTTGGATAACGGGGTGGCTTATATTGATATTTTTACTCCATTTTGTTTCAATCAACGTTTTAATCTTCCGTGATACCTAAAATCTTTCGTTCCATAAATCAAGGAGCAAACCTGCCAGGTTGAATCCGCCCTCTTCTGTTTTTATGACTGTTAAAGTCTAGCAAATCATCGTCTGAATTTTATATATTTTTTAATAAATTAACGTAGGCGAACTGTTAGACTATTGTCACTTTTTTTTAATATGGTTATTTATTTGTGTGTGGACGGAATCATTTTCTATACTAGTTACATCACCATTACAATTAGTGAAATAAACATAATGACCATTATCATAAAAACGATAAACCTTGCAACCATCTTGTTCAAATAAGTATTGAACCATATAAGTTCGATTGTTTTTAGGTGTTGTTGTAGAAATTGGAACCCCGGTAAGACATGAACTGAAAGTAATAGATGCAAAGATTAGTAATAAAAATTTAATTATTAATCTCATAGTTTTGTAAATTTAAATTAATTATTTATATTTTTTATTTCATTGTTATCTTGTTTTCCTAACTCTTTTGCCAGTTTTATCTTCAATTTCTTTTCTTCTATTCCCTTCAATATTTCTCCCTTATTTTGCAATACCTTTTTTCTCGATATTCTTTGTTGAATTTCTCCGGAATAACTTTCTGATTTTGTTTTAAGAATTCTAATATTAAGTTTTCTATTTTCAGATTGTTTATTTATCTCGTAAATATAATTAATACGACTCAATATTTCAAGTTTTTAAGCTGTATTTACTTTATGAAGTTATAATTTTTAAATTTCAGGTATTTATAATTTTATATTTTATTGTTCACATGGAACTTACCATGATTGAAAATCATTCCCTGGGTGATTTAATAATTATTAAATCATGGATGTTCCATTTGCTTAATTATATTTTATCAGACTTTGCTGAATAAAAAAATTGGTAGCTTAATTTAGCTACTATGATGCTTTTTCTCTATAATTATAGTAGCTACAAACCATAAAATTAAAGCCAAAAGATAGATGAAGAATCCATAAAGGGTTGTTATCATTGAAACTTTAATTCCTTCATACATTATAGAGGGAGAGACGTTTCCCATTTTGTGAATAAAAGTAAAAGCTTGAAATAATCCAATTAACTGTCCCAAAATACCGGTTATTAAGGCAAATAGGCCTATAGACCTTCCGTAAACCAATTGTCGCAAGGCTGTTTGACTAGAAATATTTCCTGATAGACCTCTTATTAAATAATAGATAATCCATGCAACCATGCCGACAAGCAATAGTGTAAGAATACTCATGAATAATGGTCCTCCCATTTTAAAAAATTCTGAAAAGTTCATAATAAAAGTTTTTTTGATTAATACTGCCGCTAAAATACAACCTGTAATATGGCTTAAACAAGGTTAAAACAAGTCCTAAAACGGTTGTTTGTCGACAAATGCTTTTGAAATCAAAATTTTTAACGAATTTAGTGCTAAAATTTATAATAATATGATAAAAAAGTCAGGGAATCCATTGTATCACATTTTATATATTGGATTTGTTATTTTAATACTTACCATTGTTTTTGGGCTTTCATGGGGGAATAAAATTGCTGCATTTTATTTTGTTTCGATGCTTTTACCCATTGTGCTGGGAACATCTTACTTTTTTAATTACTTTTTAGTCCCTCGTTATTATTTAAAAAAGAAATATTTCAGATTTGGGTTATATACTTTTTATACTATGGTTGTTTCTGTGTATTTGGAGATGATTGTTTTATTATTTTCTTTTGTTTATTTGGTTCACTTTAATTTTCAACATATTTCTCCAAATGCCTCAGATACAATACTTTTATCGGTAATACTATATTTATTGGTTATTATGGGTGCTTTATTGCTTATGGCACGTCAGGTAAAAGAAAAGCAGCTCATTATCCAGTCGTTGTTGGAAGATCAGAAAAAAAGAGAGCAGGGGGCTTTGGAATTGACTTCAAATCGCAAAAAGGTAAAAATTCCTTACAGTGATATTATTTTTATAGAGAGTTTATCAGATTATATTAAAGTAAATACTCTGGAAGAAGGAGTTGTCAGCAAAGAAAAGATTAGTCATTTATATAATCGGTTACCGGATTCATTTTTACGTATCCACCGTTCCTTTATTGTCAATAAGGAAAAGATAAAAAGCTTTTCCTATAATGAAGTTCTGGTAGGAAATACTAATTTAAATATCGGAAGAAGTTATCGTCAGGCTGTTAAAGAGGAATTAAAAATGGAAAACAATAAAAGTCAGTAATTATTCTTCAGTTAACTTGTAAAGTTTTTAAGTGGGAATATAAAAAAGATGGTTTTGAGGCTATCATTCTAAATATCAACATTAAAATTCTATCGGAAAAGAAATAAAATTATTTTACCTTTGTTTTTCATTTAACCTGTTATATCAATTATGAAATCTAATACAGAACTGGATTTAGCCTGGAACTTTGTGGAAAATACTAACCGGCATATTTTTCTCACCGGAAAAGCCGGCACAGGAAAAACAACATTTTTACACAGAATTACTGCGGAATCTTTCAAGAGAATTGTGGTTGTTGCACCCACGGGTGTAGCTGCAATAAATGCTAAAGGTGTTACTATTCATTCTTTTTTTCAAATGCCTTTTGGCCCGATATTACCGGAAAATATTTCTTCAGATTCCTTTAAACCAAATGTTTCAGGACAAAACAAAAAAGGACGCTTTCAGAAAAAATTTAATCGTAAAAAAATAGATATTATACGTTCTTTGGACTTACTTATTATTGATGAAATAAGTATGGTTCGTGCTGATTTGTTAGATGGAATCGACTATGTTTTAAGACAATATAAAGACAAAAATAAGGTTTTTGGTGGTGTTCAGGTTCTTATGATTGGCGATTTGCAGCAATTGGCACCCGTGGTAAAACCTGATGAATGGTCTTTGCTGCGACCGCATTATGAAACTCCTTTTTTCTTTAGCAGTAAAGCTTTCCGCTCGTGTAACCCTGTGAATATTGAATTAAAAACTATCTTCAGACAGAAAGATGAGCCGTTTATTAAAATACTTAATGAGATTCGTAATAATCAAGTTACTGATGAAACCTTTAATTTGCTGAATTCCAGATATAATCCTGACTTTAAACAGAAGAAAAATGCCGGATATATTACTTTAACAACTCATAATAACAGAGCCAATAAAATGAATGAAGAAGCATTGGCAACTATAAAGGAAAAAAGTTATTATTATGAGGCTAGGGTAGACGGCCTTTTTCCGGAGTATTCATTTCCTACTCATGAAAGGCTGGAACTTAAAAGAGGTGCTCAGGTTATGTTTGTGAAAAATGACAGTTCTCCGGAAAAACGCTATTTTAATGGTAAAATTGGTGAGGTTGTTTCTCTGGAAAAAGAAAAAGTTACTGTTAAATGTCCTGATGATGATGAAAATATTGTGGTTACTCCGGAAAAATGGGAAAACATTAAGTATGCTGTAGATGAAAAAAAAGGAGAGATTGTGGATAATGTTATAGGATCATTCACGCAGCTTCCTTTACGCCTGGCATGGGCCATTACGATTCATAAAAGCCAGGGACTTACATTTGAAAAAGCAATTATTGATACTGCTGCTTCTTTTGCTCATGGTCAGACCTATGTGGCATTAAGCAGGTGCAAAACACTGGAGGGGCTGGTGTTGAAGAGTCCGGTAAACACTAAGGCAATTATTCAGGATAACGATGTTCTGGACTTTACCAGAGATATAGAAAATCATCCCCCTGAAGAGAAGCAGTTAATCCTGTCGCGACAAAAGTATCAACTGGATTTGATGAATGAATTATTTGATTTTGTGCCATTAAGGATTCCGGTTGCAAGGTGTATGAAAATTTATTATCATAATAAAGATACACTTCAGGGAAATGTTTTACAGCCTTTAATAAATATTAAAGAAAAGGGCCTTGAACCTCTGATAAAAGTTGGTATAGGTTTTAGTAAAGAGTTGTTGCGCATGACCGGTGAAGAGGTAGAACCGGAAAAAGATTTACAAATTCTGAAACGGATAAAAAAAGGTACTGATTATTTCCTGAGTCAGATAAGTTTATTACTTGAAAAGCCTTTGTCGGAGATAAATTTTATTACCGATAATAAAGCTGTTAAAAAGGATTTTTCGGAACAAATAAAAAAAATAGAAGATTTTCTTTTTCTGAAAAAAAATTGCCTCGAAAAGATAGGGAAAGAGGGGTTTTCAACATCTGCATATTTAGATGCTAAGGTAAAGGTACTGCTTAACCGCAAGTCCGCAAAACCGGAACGTAAAAGAGAACGTGAAATGGTGAGCAAACGTCCGGAGCTCTTTTCTACTCTTAGAGAGTTACGTGCTATATTGGCAGAGGAAGAAGATGTCCCTCATTATCATATTTTTACACAGAAATCATTGTTGGAGATTTGTGATGTGCTTCCTGGAAATAAAGCTGCTCTAAAAGCTATAAAAGGAATGGGAAAGGTAAGGGTAGAAAAATATGGCAATCAGATTATGGAGGTGGTAAATAGCTATTGCCTTGAAAATCAAATTGAACCTGCTTTTTCTGAAGAAAAACCCATACCAAAGGCTCCTAAGACGGATACAAAAGAGATATCTTATAAGTTGTTTAAAGCCGGAAACAGCATTCCTGAGATTGCGTTGGAAAGAGATCTTCAAATTAGTACAATTGAAGGTCACCTTGCTGCTTTTGTGTTAAAAGGTGAACTTAAAGTGGAAGAAATTATGGATAAAGAGAAAGTAGAAAAACTTCGCATACTTATTAAAAAGGAAAATTTTGATGGCCTTAATGAACTGAAATCAAAACTTGACGATGAGTTTTCTTATGGTGAATTAAGGTTAGTATTAAATGACTTAGCATATAAAAGTAAAGGCTGACTTTTAATTTTAAAGTAAAAGTTATTTTTCTTTCTGATTTTATTCAGGAAAAAACATTTAAATCAACCTAATCTCTTTTGGTGAAATTTTAATTTTTTTATCTTTATATAAAGCCCCAATAGCTTTTTTAAATTCTTTTTTGCTTATACCTAAATAACTGTAAATATCTTCCGGTGCGCTTTTGTCACCCAAGGCCAGCACCCCGTTATTTTCAACTAATTTATTGTATATAATATTGCTATTGGTATTATTATAATTACTGTAGCCTGCAGGTCTGATAGAAACATCAATTTTATTTTCTTCTCTTATTTTTTTTATATAACCTGTTAATTTATCCCCAATATTAAGAACCTTAAACACATCATTATTATAGATAAGTCCTTTGTGAATATTGTTGATGATAACTGAAAAACCCAAATCTGTCTTATGGAAAACCAGTAAATCAACACTGTCTCCTTCTTTTACGGTAAGTATTTTATTATCAAGTCGCTTTTCAATTTTATTAGAAGCATATAAGCGATCTGTTTTTGTGTCTATATCCATATATACAACATACCATCTACCTTCTACCATTCGTTGGCGTTGTTCTTTAAAAGGTACAAGAAGTTCTTTCTCAAGACCCCAGTCCATAAAGGCACCAACGGTATCTACTGTTGTTACCTGAAGTAATGCAAACTCATGTAATAATATTTTAGGAGTAAGATTAGTAGCAATTTTTCTTTCCATATTATCGCGATATACAAATACTTCTATTTCTTCTTCAAGATTGTATTTTTCCGGACAATATTTATTTGGAAGCAGGATATCTTCACCGGATTCATCACCCAGATATAATCCTACACTGGTTTTACGCAGTATTTTTAATATTTGATATTTTCCTATTTCAATCATAAAAAAAGTTTTGGCAAAATTACACAACTTGTGTAACTAAATAACGGTTCACATTATATTTATAAAATATAGTTATAAGGTTCATAATTTATAAATCAAAAGTATTCAAATGCCTTTTGTAACAGGGGATAATAACATATGCTGCAAACACAAAAGCCCAAAAGCTTTTTCTTATAATTATTGTATATCAGTAATATAAATAATTATTGTGTGTAAAAATATATATAGTGATAAAAAATTTATGTTCGCGTCAGCATTTCCTTTATTCCACCAAGGGAACTTAAAACGCCGGTAGCTTCAAAAGGCATGAAAACAGTTTTGTTTTCCTGGCCGGTAGCCATTTCCTTTAATGTTTCTATGTATTTGGTAGCAATAAGGAAATTCACAGGATCACCCTGATTTTTATCGATAGCCTGTGTAATCAGGCGTATAGATTCTGCTTCTGCTTCAGCAATTTTCACTCTGGCTTTGGCATTTCCTTCAGCTTTCAGTATTTCAGACTGCTTATTTCCTTCTGCTTTTTTAATTTCGCTTTCGCGAATACCTTCGGCTTCCAGAATTTTGGCTTTTTTCAGCCCTTCGGCTTCCAATACGGCAGCTCTACGGTCACGTTCTGCACGCATTTGTTTTTCCATAGCCTGTTTTATATCCTGAGGTGGATTTATATCTTGTAATTCAACACGATTTACTTTTACACCCCATTTGTTGGTAGCGTCATCGAGAATGTTTCTTAACTTGGTATTTATAGTATCTCTGGAACTTAAAGATTCATCCAGTTCTAATTCACCTATTACATTACGTAATGTTGTCTGAGTTAGCTTTTCAACAGCATCGGGAAGGTTTTCTATTTCATATATTGCTTTTACCGAATCCATAATCTGAAAGTACAATAAAGCATTTATCTCAACATTAACATTATCTTTTGTAATAACACTTTGCTTTGGAAAATCGTAAACCGTTTCGCGCAAATCGATACGTGTTTTTTGTTTAAAACGTACATATTTTTTCCCGTTCATATCCTCAATAACATATCGCCAGGTAATTTCTCTGGGTCTGTCTATAATAGGCCAAATAATATTTATTCCGGAATGTAGTGTGCGGCTGTATTTTCCAAAGCGTTCTATAACCATAACCTGCGACTGTTGAACTATTTTGAGTCCTGCTGCAGCAAAAAACAATACAAAAAGTGCCAAAGCACCAAAAAGAATAATGGGTCCCATAATATTAATTTAGAGTTTTTACAATTAAAATAGTACTTTTAATTCCTACCACAGCTACTAAACTTTCTTTTTTTATAACTTTTGAATCAATACTTTGCACGCGCCAACTATCGCCGTCAATGGCAATTCTTCCGGTATGCTTTTCATTATTTATTTCTTCAGTTACTACTCCATGTCTTCCTATCAAAGCATTTTGATTGGTTGCATGATCCAAGTGCTTTTTGTAACCGACTTTCGTGATGAAAGGCCTGATAAAGAAAAAGCTTAACGCAACACCGATAGCGAAAAACAATATCTGTAACCATACAGGCAAACCAATTGAATTTGCAATTGCAGACATAAAAAAACCAATACCTATGGATCCAAAAATAAAACCTGCTGTAAATACTTCCACTATCAAAGCTATAATACCTATTGTTGTTAATATCTGCCAAGGTTCCATATAGAAAATTTCAGATTTTAAGATAAATAAAATTTCAATTTTTCAAATGGCAAATATATATAAAAACACATAAACATAAATTATTAACGCAATAATCTGGACATAAATTGTTTACAGCTATTTTACCGGCTTATTTTAGTTATGATTTTTTGTATATCCATTAAATAATAAAAATTGATGTATTTTTGAAAAAAATCAAAAAAACATGTTTTTAACTGATAGAGAATTGTTTTATCGCCACCTGGCTATACCTGCTGAGGTTCCCGATGCAATAGAAATTGTAAAGGCAGAAGGCATTTATGTTTATGATGATATGGGAAACCGGTATGTGGATCTGGTTTCAGGAGTGTCTGTAAGTAATGTAGGACACCTTCATCCTGAAGTAGTTGATGCTGTAAAAAATCAGATTACCAAATATATGCATTTAATGGTGTACGGGAAATATATTCAATCGCCACAAGTGCAACTGGCAGGGTTAATGGCTGAAAATATGCCTGAAAAACTGAATAGCGTTTATTTTGTTAACTCCGGCAGTGAGGCAATAGAAGGAGCTTTAAAGCTTGCCAAACGTATAACAGGACGTACGGAAATGATATCCTTTAAAAATGCTTATCACGGGCATACTCATGGTGCAATGAGCATGCTTGGAAACGAAGAGATGAAATATGCTTTCTATCCTTTGCTACCTGATATTCGTTTTCTAAACTTTAATAACTTCGATGATTTAGCTCAGATAACAAAGAAAACAGCATGCGTTCTCATAGAGCCTATTCAAGCGGAAGCCGGAATTCTTATTCCTGATAAAAATTACATAAAAGCTGTTAGAGAAAGATGTGATGAAGTAGGGGCTATTTTAATTTTTGATGAGGTGCAGATGGGGTTTGGCCGTACCGGCAAACTTTTTGCCTTTGAACACTTTGATGTTGTTCCGGATATTATTTGTCTGGCGAAAGCAATGGGAGGGGGAATGCCAATTGGTGCTTTTGTTTCTTCTCAAAAAAATATGAAACTGCTAACACATAATCCTGAGCTGGGGCATATAACAACTTTTGGAGGCCATCCTGTAAGCTGTGCTGCTGCTTTAGCAAGTTTAAAAGTAATTTTAAGAGAAAATCTTGCTGAAAGTGCACAAATAAAAGGCAGAATGTTTGCAAAAGCATTGGAAGATCATCCTTTGGTTAAAGATATCAGACAAATAGGCCTAATGCTTGCAGTAGAATTAGTAGATGAGTCCGTTACCGAAAAAGTTATTCATGGTTTGTATAAAGAACGTCTTATTATAGACCGCTTTTTATTTCATTCTACCAGTTTCCGGATTGCTCCGCCATTAACTATTACCGAAGAAGAGGTTAAAATGATTTATAGTCAGATAATAAAAGTTCTGAATAATATTTTAACTGACAGAAAAAGGAAAATCTAATTTTAAAACTTAAACCATTGACATGAAGCGTATATTACTAATCTTTTCATTTGCCGGATTGTTTTTTCTGTCAGGTATTTCTCAGGACAGAATAAGCAGTTTAAATTTTGAAACCCGCTCAGAGGTAATAGCACCACATGGTATGGCTGCCACAAGCCAACCTCTTGCAACGCAAATAGCACTAGACATATTAAAAAAAGGGGGTACGGCTGTTGATGCAGCTATTGCTGCCAATGCAGCGTTGGGTTTGATGGAGCCAACAGGTAGTGGAATGGGTGGTGATCTTTTTGCAATTGTTTGGGATGCTAAAACAAAAAAACTATACGGGTTGAATTCTAGCGGCCCTTCACCGCAATCGCTTACATTAGAATGGTTTAAAAAGCATGGATATAAATATATTCCTGCACATGGTCCGTTACCTGTTAGTGTTCCGGGCTGTGTAGATGGGTGGAATGAATTGCACAAAAGGTTTGGAAAGCTTCCGGTAAAAGAAA
>WGGC01000054.1 GCA_015491905.1 Bacteroidales bacterium
AACCAGCTGAAAACCCGGCCGGGGAGCCACCGGATTAAACAAAGAACCCATAAAAAAATCACCGGCATCCAATATTAATGTACCGTTTGGATTTTTTGCTTTTTCTTGTTTTAGTAATGTTGAAAGTCGTGCAAAACCACCAAGCACTATACTTCCATTATTCACAACCAAGGGGGAGTAATCGGCCTGAGGACCATCACCATTAATTTTAGAGTGAATATCATTTGTATGTAAAATAGTGATTTTTTGAGCATTCAATATGCCTATCGAAGCAAATAAAAAGATGGCCAGGATAAAAAGTTTAAATGTTTTCATGTGTTTATAATTTTATATTTCATTGGTCAGATTGAACTTACCAAGATTAAATAATCATTTTTCCTGCCCTGTGAAATAGCAAAAATTTCACAGGATGAATATGATTTAATAATTATTCAATCCTGGACGTTTCATTTTTTCAATTTAATAGATAAACAAAATAATTTACTGATAATCTTAGACATTCAAATTTATAAAATAATTTAAATAAAATACAGAAATAAAATATTTTTGTTTAGAAGTGCGATAGGGATGGCAGTGGAAAGCCCGGAAAGCAAAAGATGATGGAGGGTACCGTTTACGGAGCGACAAAGGAGCTACCGTAAACGGTATATCCGAACACATCTTTTGCTTGAGGACTTGTAACGAACAGCCCGGTTCCCGCTACGGTATTCCCGTAGTGGGAAATCGCCCAAAAAGTAAAAAAATTATTTCAGGTAAAAAATCAATAAATTTTTACTTGTATCTTTACGGCAAAAAATACGTTTTGGTTAATTATTGTCTCAATCATCATCTTGTAAAAAAGAATGAAAAATCAAAAAACATGAGTGGAAAAACATTTGCTGAGAAAATATTTGGAAAGAAAACGGGAAGTATTGTTTTTAAAAGACCCGACATAATACTATCGCATGATAATACCGCTTCTATCTATAACACATTCAGGAAGATGGAAGGAAAAAAGGTAAAATATCCCGGCCAGTTGCTGATTGTATTGGATCATAATGCTCCTCCAAGTACAGCGAAACTTGCCAATCAATATCAGAATATACGCAATATTGTTAAGGATCAGGGAATTACAAAGTTTCATGATGCCGGAAAGGGTATTTGTCATCAAATTATGGCAGACTATGCCCTTCCGGGGATGCTAATAGTTGGAAGCGACAGTCATACCTGTACTGCCGGGGCTTTTAATGCTTTTGCGGCAGGTATTGACAGGACAGAGACTGCAGGGTTATGGCGACAGGGTGAAACGTGGTTTAGGGTTCCGGAATCATTGAAAATTACGCTACATGGTAAATTGAAACCGGGAGTATATGCAAAAGATATTTCTTTATGGATAATTGGAATGATTGGCGCCAGTGGAGCGGATTATATGTCGATAGAATACCATGGAGACGGTGTTGAGAATTTAACCATTTCACAGCGTATGACGCTTGCCAACCTTGCTTCGGAAATGGGAGCTAAGAATGCTGTTTTTCCAATGGACAAAGTTTTAAAGAATTATTTGGGTGACAGATTTAATGGCGATGGGGTTTGGGCTGATAAAGATGCAAAGTATGCCAAAGAAATTGAAATTAACCTTTCGGAATTGTATCCATTGGTATCTGCACCCCATCAGGTTGATAATGTAAAAGCAGTATCGGAAGTATTGGGCACACCATTGCAGGAAGCTATGGTTGGAACCTGTACTAATGGCAGGCTTGAAGACTTACGGGAAGCTGCTGCAGTTTTAAAGGGGAAAAAACTACCGGAGGGGTTTCAGATGGTAATTGTTCCTGCTTCGCAAAAAATATATTTAGATGCTGTGCATGAAGGGTTAATTGATGTTTTTATTGAAGCCGGCGCCAATGTACTTACGGCCTCGTGTGGTCCTTGTTTAGGTACAGGGCAAGGAATTCCCGCTGATGATTATAATGTAATATCAACAGCAAACCGGAATTTTAAAGGACGTATGGGGAATCCTAAATCATTTATTTTTCTGGCATCACCGGCAACAGTAGCCCATTCGGCTTTGGCCGGAAAAATCACTGATCCTCGCGGTATAGTATCACATGATAAATTCCCTTATGAACGGGAAGAGACACCTACAATAACCATTGATAAAGATGATAATCGCAGGATAAATGCGGTTTGGAATTATACTGATGTTGACAACCTGAATACAGACCAAATGTTTGCCGGTAATTTAACTTACAGTGTACTTAGTTCGGAGCCTGAAAAGATTATGCCTCATTTATTTAAAGGTTTTGATGAAAACTTTACCGAAAGGGTACAACAAGGTGACATAATTATGGCAGGAGAGAATTTTGGTTGTGGCAGTTCGCGTGAACATCCTGCTGTAGGTTTAGCTTATGCAGGCGTAAAAGCAGTAATTTGCAAGTCGGTAAACCGGATTTTTTATCGTTCGTCCATTAACCAGGGATTACCTATAATATTATTACCTGAAGCTGTTAACAGCTATAAACCAGGCGATACTGTTACCATTGATTTTAACAAAAGTTTAATTTTCGTTGGCAAAAATAGTTTTACCTTTGCACCTCTTCCTGATAAACTGCTGGGAATCTTTGAATCGCACGGATTGGTGAATTATATCAGGGAGCACGCTTCAAAATGAAGCAGCTTAAGGGAAAATACTAATGAAATCTAAGATAGCTTTATTTATTCTGTCACTTTTACTTATTGTTGGATATTTTTTGCTTGCGCATGAAATGCCGCTATATAAAGGGCAATATGTCATTGTAATATTTCTGGTTTTAATGGATTTGTATTTATGGTCGGCATTAAGGAAGGCCATATTCAGTTACAGTTTTTGGCATAAGTACGTAATTACATTCTTGTTTTGGCTTCCGCTAATGATGGTATTGTTTCTTATTATCGGTGCTGCTATCAGGCCGATAGTTGACTGGAATGATACTTTTAGAACTTTTTGGATTGGTTTTATTGTTGTTTTTTATACTGTAAAAGTATTTCCATTTTTATTTCTTCTTATAGCAGATTTTATACGATTAATAAAGAAAATCCCAATTCTTGCTAAAAAGGAAAAAAGAAGGTCGCTTGTTACTACCAACGAAAGCGGTATTACCCGAAGTAAATTTTTACAATATCTGGGATATCTTTCAGGAGGAATTGTATTTAGCACAATGCTTGCCGGGATGTTTAAATGGGTATATGATTTTAATGTGGTTAAAAAGCATTTGTACTACAAAAGGTTACCGCAGGCTTTTGACGGATATAAAATTGTACAAATATCTGATTTACATTTGGGAACATGGACCAGTAATCGTCCGTTAGAAGAAGCTGTAAAGCATATCAATAAATTAAACCCCGATTTAATATTATTTACCGGTGATTTAGTAAATTATGCTACAAAGGAAGCCTTCCGCTTTGAAAAAACCCTGTCGGAAATTAAAGCTCGCGATGGTATATATGTTACTTTAGGCAATCACGATTATGGCGACTATGTTTCATGGCCCAGTCCTGCGGCTAAAAAACAAAATATGAGCCAGCTGGTTGCATTGTACAACAGGCTCGGATGGAAACTACTTAACAACAAGCACGTTAAGCTATTCCATAAGGGATCGTATATTGCCCTTGTTGGAGTTGAAAACTGGGGATATCATGCACGTTTTCCTAAATATGGCGATATTAAAAAGGCTTCTAAAGGGTTGGAACCTGATATATTTAAACTATTAATGAGTCACGACCCCACCTATTGGGATCATGTGATTATTCCGGAAGGTTATGATATGGATTTAACCTTGTCGGGGCACACACATGGCTTTCAGTTTGGCATAGAAACAAAAGATTTTAAATGGAGCCCTGCACAATATATGTACAAAGAATGGGCAGGATTATACCAAGACAAAAATACTCACCGTGAGATTTATGTTAACCGTGGATTAGGGTCCATAGGATATCCGGGAAGGATTGGCATATTACCTGAGATTACTTATATAATACTCAAATCATCCAAAGAAGTGTGATATAATGATTCGTGAGTTCGTAACGTAAGTTCAATTATGGGCGTTTCATTTTCTTTTTTTTCAATAATTTTTTATCTTAGCGGTGGAATAGTTACAGCTAAACTTATGAAATCCATTTTTATTTCTATAATTCTAATGATTTCCTTATCGTTAAGAGGACAATCATTACAATTTTTATGGGCTACACCCCCAGTATTAAAGACTCCCGAATCGGTGTATTATATGCATTCCATAGCTAAAATTTTCGTTTCAAATGTAAATGGAAATCCATCAGCTAAGGATGGTAACGGATTTATTTCGGAGCTTACTGATAAAGGAAAAATAAAAAAATTAAAATGGGCAACCGGGTTAAATGCGCCAAAAGGAATGGCAGTTGTAGGAAACTATCTTTATGTTACTGACATTGATGAATTAGTACGTATTGACCTTAGGAATCCTAACAATCAGAAACGTTATGCTGCACCCGGAGCCATATTTTTAAATGATGCAGTGGCCGATAAGGATGGTAATATTTACATTTCAGATACAGAGTTAGATGCGTTATTTTATTTTAACGGTAATAAGATAATACTCTGGAAGAAAACACCATTATTTAATAGTGCAAATGGACTTGCAATGGAAAATGGAGTTATGCTGTTAGGTGTAAAAGGATACTTATTAAAAATATATCCAGAAACAAAAGCTATACAAAAATTCATACCCCATAAAGGAATTATAGATGGATTAATACCATTGGGAAAAGGAAAGTATCTGGTCTCAAACTGGGCCGGTAAAATTCAGATTCTGGAAAGAGGGAAACCAGCAATTTTACTTAGTAATACCACTAATAAACACATTAATGCTGCTGATATGGGGTATAATAAGTTATCACATACTGTATTTATCCCAACATTTTACAACAACAGGGTGGTAGCCAAAAAGTTAATATGTACAAAATATTGAATTTATTAATAAATTCTTATTTTTGAACAAAATCTACAATTATGGAAAGATATTGTCTTGAGTGCGGAGAAAAACTACGAGGTCGTGCTGATCAGAAGTTTTGTTCAGATCAATGCAGAAATACATATAACAATCGTCAAAACAAAGATGAAACGACCTATATGAAACATATAAACAGGATTCTGAGAAAAAACAGAAGAATATTAAAGGAAGTAAACCCAAGTGGAAAAGCGAAAATAAAAAAAACCTCTCTAATCTCGAGAGGTTTTGAATTTAAGTATTTCACTCATGTATTTAAAAATAAAGAAGGCAAGGTATATTATTTTTGTTATGAATACGGATACCTTCCCATTGACCATGACTATTTTGCACTTGTAAGAAACAAGAACTTATAGTTATATTTTCAGTCTGTTTTTAAACGGTAAAAAGGTCATAAAATCAGCATGATGCACCAAAGTAGCTTCTGTAGTTCTTTTCACCAAATCACCTTCAGAAGCGTGGGTAGCAATAATATGACAAACTTCCGGAGGAATACAAGCATCTTCAGCAATACTAACTCCTGAAAAAGGATGACGAATATATTTCCCATAATTCCCCTGAACAGCATTACCATTTTCATCAAGCACATATTCCAGAAGTTTTCCCACATCACAAAGAATAGCACCGGAAACAAGCACATCCATGTTAACCGGGAGTTGTCCGTGGTACATTTCATTAATTTTATTACCGGCATCTCTAGCAATATGCACAACTGACCTTTTATGCTCCATAAAAGTAACTTTTAAGTCGGGGCCGGCAAGTAAAGTGAACGGAATTCTATTTAAGTCATCAACGGTAAGTACACTTTTTTCTAACGCCAGTTCCCATGTCCTGGCAGTTTTTTCCCTTAACGAATTATCTTTAATCCATTTTAATTCAGGCCAAAGTTTTTCAACAGTACTATTCATATTATAATAATTATAGTTTAGCAATTACAGCATCAGCCATTTCAGAAGTAGAAGCTGCACCATTTTCTAAAACATCCGGGGTTCCGGACATTTTCATCATATCATAAGTCCTGACTTTTCCTTCTTCTATAACAGCAGCCACAGCACTTCGAATCTTTTTAGCTTTTTGTTCTTCACCAATAAAGTCCAGCATCATGCAAGACGATTCAATCATTGCCACAGGATTTACTATAGAAACAGGAAAATCAGCATATTTGGGAGCAGAACCATGTGTAGGTTCAAAAACAGCAACACCTGAATCAGGGTTATATTGTGCTGAACATGCAAATCCCAGTCCGCCAATCAAACCTGCAAAGCCATCAGAAATAATATCACCAAAAAGGTTGCCTGCAACTATAACACCGTAATTTTCGGGATTTTTTGTCAGCCACATCATTTGGGCATCTACGTTAGTATTCCACAATTCTATTTCCGGATATCTTTCGGATTGAATTTCCATTGCCATTTTATACATCATTCCGGATGTTTCTCTAAGCACATTAGGTTTTTCACAAACAGTAACAGATTTGTAATTATATTTCTTAGCATGTTCAAAAGCAGCCGTCAGAATACGTTCAACGGCATTTTTTGTAAATACTCTTGTTGAAATAGAAATTTCATTTTTGGGAATATTACCAAAGTTTTTTTCAAATTTAGGATGACTTTTTAAAGCCTGAAATACATTCTCAGGAGGGTCAGACCATTCAATTCCACTATATAATCCCTCAGTATTTTGACGAAATATAACAACATCTACCAGGGGCTCTTCAATTTCATTACCTTTTCCTCTACGAATAAAATTAAGTGGATTACCTTTATATGTATGGCATGGCCGCATACAAATATCCAAGCCGAAATGCTGCCTAAGGTTAACAATTGGAGAGGAATAAACATAACCTTTATTTTGCAGCGACTCATCAAGTTCGGCAGCTGCTGCATCTTTTGGTTTTGAGGTAATTGCACCGAACAACGCAATTTTATGTTCTTTTAATAATTTTAAAGTTCTTTCAGGCAAAGGGTTACCTTCATTTTTCCAGAATTCCCAACCTATATCACCTTCAACATAATTTGCATCAAATCCAGCTGCTGTTAAAACACGTATTGAAGCATCTAATACGGAACGGCCAATTCCATCTCCCGGCAATGTAACAATTGTTCTTTTTGACATAAAACTACTTTTTTAAGGTTTTGAAACAAAGATACAAACCTTAGCTTATTCATGTAGAACAAATTCAAAATTCAGGGATTCACCTAAAAGAAATATACAAGAAAATTCGTTAAAAACTTATGAACTATTAATATAGTTTTAATAAGATATGGTTACTAAATGGATAACTTAAAATAAACTTTGCCCCTTGAAAACACTTGCATTCTGGTAGTCAACAATACGACCACTCATATTTATATTGCCGGAAAAAGGCAGGACTAGATTAAGATATGCATTTCCGGAGCTTGAAACAGTCATACTAAAATAACCTACTGCCCCTCCGCCTCGAGGACTAATATTTCCTGTTATAATCATAGGACGCTTTACATTTTTCCCGGGATTAAATTTATAGTTTTTAATAAAACCCTCAGCTGTTATACCACCAACACCGTTTCTGCCGATTCCTTGTGCACTTCCAATTTGAAAAATCACTTTATTTCCTTTTACGGCAAAAAAATTCAATGAAGGCAGAACAATAAAACTTTGACCTGCAGGAGTGTATAATTGATCTGCCTCCATAACAAAAAGCTTGTCTTTTAACAAGTCAGCATAAAACTTTCTGGATATTAATGCTTTTTTTAGTTTTTTTTGTTTCTTAGTTAATTTTTCAGTTGTATTTTTTTGTAATTTTTTTGTTGATTGCTGCTGAGCAAACCCAATGCCTGTAATTAATAAAATTAATATTAAAAAGGACGTTGTTTTTTTTATTAGTAATTTCATGAGTCTATAAATTTATATATCATTAATCAGATGTAACTTACTAAAATTGGATAATTATTTCCCTTTACGATTAAATAATTATTCAATAATGGTCTTTCATTCTTCATATTATTTTTTTCAGTTTTTCATAAAGCGAAACACTTATTAAAAACAGTGCACTATGGATAAAGTACACTGTTTTATATTCTTTTAAAAAATAGATTGTCCTGTAAAAATAACAGCCTTTCTAGGAGATACAATTTGGCCATACATGGTAATTAACGCACCGTTTCCTGTTTGCATATTTAATTGAGCTGTACCATCATCCGACACATTAATATATATATGAGGAGGCAAACCCGGGCCTATTAAATTAATATCTGTAGTAACAGACATATTATTCTTCTTACCCTGGTTAAATTTATAATCCAGGATAGTACCTCTGGCAGTAATACCTCCAACTCCGTTTAGTCCTACAACACCTTCCATTCCAAACTGGATAACTACATTATTTCCATTAACAGAAAAGAAATTTATATCAGGACTAACAACAAAAGCTGTTCCATTGGGGCCAACAACATAATCGGCCATAAACACAAAATACTTTTCTTTTAAAAGTTTTGCATAATAAGCTTTTGACAAAGCCCTTTGCATCTTTTTTTCCTTTTCTTTTCTAAGTTTTTCTATTTTATTTTTTTCTTGTTTAGTTAAACTACCGGTATTCTGAGCAACGCCCACCTGAATAGAAAGAATACCTGCTACTAAAAATATTCCTAAGAAATAAACTAATTTTTTCATAACTTTTTATTTTTAAGTTCATTTAAAAATATACTAAAATTATGCCAAAAATTAAATAATTGCCTTAAAAAGGAAAAACTATTTTCTTAAATAAAGTTAGAGATGTATTTTTACACCTGTTTATAATTTTGTATTTAATTGTTAATTAGAGATTTAAAATATATATCCTCCGATATAAATGTTTTATAATCCAATGAAGTTTTTTAATCATAATTATGTGAGTATTTTATGGGTAAAAAATCATGATTATTTCAATTTATTTTAATAAAAAATCAAGATTTTCACCAGGATTGAATTCCATGGGTAATTCTTCAAATTGGAACAATCTTAATTTTTTCGAACCCTTTAATTCAATTTTATCATCAGAAATATGAAGTAAGGAACCCTCACGTAAGCCAACAACTTTTACCGATGGATTAGCAATCAAAAACTCTTCAATACGCTGTTGTCTGGTTTCACCTCCATGACCATCCGGATTAGCATCCAGATAATGAGGGTTTATTTGGAATGGAATAAGGTTTAGGCAATTAAAACTTTGAGGTTCGACAATGGGCATATCATTGGTAGTTTTTAGGGTTGGGCACGCCATGTTTGAACCGGCACTCCATCCAATATATGGTTTTCCTTCTATAACCGTCTTACGGATTACCTCCATCAAACCGGTATTATATAACATATGTGTAAGGAAAAAAGTATTTCCACCTCCAACCATTATACAATCAGAATTTTCAATAATATCAGCAGGAGTACCGGTATTGTGAACAGAAGTAACGGTTACTCCTAACTGTTCCATTACAGTTTTTACTTTATTTGTGTAAATATCATAGGATTCATTTAAACCATTTTTTGATAATGAGATTCCTGCATAAGGGATGAAGGCAATAGATTTTATTTTATTTTCCCTTACGAAATCCAAAATAAACAGCCGGGGCCAACTCAGATATTCTTCACCCGCCATTGTGGAGTTACTAATCAGTAATAAATTCATTTTTATATTTTAAATTAAGAAATAACAAAATTTTATAAAGCCATAAACTTTAACAATTGTAAAAATACAACAAATGAACTAATAAATTTAAAAGGTAAAATATTTAACCAAAGTTAACTATAAGCAAAAAAGATATTACTTTATAATGTTTTGAGCCACAAAAAAGAGTAATCGCTAATTAGTATATTATCAGTTTTAATTATTTTCTTACCAACAATTTCCCATAAAAAAGGGTATTCCCGGATAGAAAACGCATGAGGATTTTGAGAAAAATTAAAAACAGCCCAAAATGAAGCTCCTTTATTTTCTTTATAAATAGCAAAAATATATTGATTTATTATTTTTATTTTATGGGTTAGATAAGGATTAAAAAAGGGCTCTTCTACTCTGTTTTTAATAAGGTTTTTATATTCAGTAAAAATAATATTACGTAATGTTCCTTTTTCAGTTAAATTTGAAATTAACTCACTGTAATTAAGATGTGAACGATTTATCCTTCTTGGGATTCCGCTCTTTTCAGCCTCTATAACATCATTTTCCGAACCCAACAGGGAATGTATATAAATACCGGGTACACCAGGTACACTTAGCATTAAAGCCTGACTTAATAAAAATTTTTTTGCTTTCATTTCTGCAGAATCATCAGGAACAGACACTAAATTTAAATAAGTACAGTTTAATTCGTATGGTGATTGGGTATTATCAGGGTTATTTTTATAAGAAATAAACCCATTATTAATTAAAACTTGTTTTTCAAATATTTTTAATTCAGAATCATTTAAAATATCTTTTACCGGCTGCAAGCCTATTCCATCATGACTTGCGGTAAAATTGAAATAGCAAGAGTCTCCTCCCGGGAATTCAAGCTCATCAAGCCATTTAACAAGTTTTGATGGATTTTGTGTAATTATGGAATAAGCCAGTAAAGGCGGTAAAGTAAAATTGTACACCATATTAGCTTCCTTTTTCCCATTACCAAAATAGGAGATATTGTCTTTGTGTGGGACATTGGTTTCTGTAATTAAAAGTATATCATCGGATAAACTGTCGATTATTTTACGATACAACTGAATGACTAAATGAGTTTCCGGAAGATGTATACATGAAGTACCTAATTTTTTCCATAAAAATCCAACAGCATCTAATCTAATTATTCTTGCACCTTTACTAAGATAAAAAAGTAAAACATCAAGAATTTTTAAAAAAACTTTATGATAAGAAAAATTTATATCAACCTGATCTTCACTGAAAGTAGTCCACACAGAAACTATTTCGCCTGAAGATGTTGGGTATTTATGAATCAAAGGTAAGGCACGAGGCCTGAAAACATTTTTTAACCCGGGATTATTTTCTTCAACTTCAATAAAATAATTTTTATATTCAGGATTACCACTTAAAAACTCCTGAAACCATTTGGAGCTCTTTGAAATATGATTAACAACCGCATCGAACATTAATCGAAATTGTCCTGACAAACTCTCAATATCCTCCCAACTGCCAAAATCAGTATTCACATTATAGTAATCTGTAACAGAAAACCCATCGTCAGAAGTAAAAGGAAAGAAAGGCAAAATATGAACACTATTGATATATCTTGTCAGATTTTCATCAAGGAAATCATTTAATGTTTTTAATGGTTTTTCATTATTACGAAATAAAGTATCTGCATAAGTTATTAAAATCACATCTTTTTCTGATACAGTATGAGTTCGAAAAGGAATAAGTGGATTATATTTTTCAAGTAATCTAAATACTTCTTTCTCTGTATCTTCGGCATCATTACCATATAGCTTTTTAAGATCATCTAATATATTAAGTTTAGTATATTTCATCTGTTTATAATTTTAAATTTCATTGGTCAGATATAACTTACCATGATTGAATAGTCATTCTCCTTGCCCTGTGAAATAGCAAAAATTTCATAGGGCAAATGTGATTTTATAATTATTCAAACATGGACGCTTCATCTGTTAATGTTTTTATATTTTGTTGATTTTATGGATATCACCCTGCAAGAAATCATTTTTACTTCTTAATTTATCTAATCAAAGTCATTTCAATACATAAAATTATCAGTTACATTTTCACTCTCTCCAAAATTTAAAATATATATGGTAAGAACACAGAAAAAATTACAATTACAAAAAAATATGTAAGTAAAATCATATTTTGTTTGGTTTTCCATTGAAGTTTACCTTCGCTAACAACTAAAGGTTTTTTCATACCATTGGGGAAAATTTGGCTTATAACAATAGCAACTACAATGGTTACTATTGCTCCAATAACGTTCCACCAAAACCAAAAAATCTGGGGAACAAACAACCATAGCCATGTGTTTACAAGAATACCTGTCACAATTCCAAAATTTGCGCCAATAGCATTAGTTTTTTTAGAAAGAATTGCAAGCAAAAAAGTGGCTAAAACAGGACCGTAAAAAACAGAGCCAATTTTATTTATGGCTTCAATAACAGTATCAGCAATTCCTCCTGCCACGAAGGCAAACAAAATACAAATGGTTCCCCATAAAAACGAAACAATTCTTGAAATCTGAACATATTGGTTATTGTCTTTAATAGTGACGAATCTTTTAATATAATCTTCCACAGTAACTGCTGACAATGAGTTAATTGTTGAACTTAAAGAAGACATTGCTGCAGAAAGAATTGCGACCAACAAAATTCCTATAATTCCGTTTGGAAGGTACTTTATGATAAAAATGGGTACAAGTAAATCTGTACTGCTTTTTAAAGTTCCACTATGAAGAGCAAACGTATGCTGTAAAGCCTGTTGATATGAAGGGTCCATAAAATACAAAGTTCCAAGCACCAATCCCATAAAACTATATATAAATGTTATAGGGAATCTAAAAAGACCGTTTACAGTAAGTAATTTTCTTATAGTA
The DNA here is from genome assembly GCA_015491905.1 of Bacteroidales bacterium. GTDB lineage: Bacteria > Bacteroidota > Bacteroidia > Bacteroidales > F082 > Sulfidibacterium. The sequence goes on from WGGC01000054.1 coordinate 12,542, forward strand.
CCCATATCTCTGGCTGAAAGTAACCTTTGAGACTGTGTTTGATCTGTTCCGTAATAAGAAGTATAAAGAAAAATTCCTCCCAACAACATTGGCCAGAAGCCAAAACCATCACCATGAATTCCAAATTTGTCAAAATTTACGGCAGTTAATCTTGAAGTATCCACATGAGTTATAAAATTATGCCAACCACCAATTTCATATAGGCCAAATCCAAGACTTACTAATATTCCGCCAAATAAAACTATCATCTGTATCATATCGCCATAGACTACAGCGCGCATCCCACCCTGATATGAGTAAACTAAAGTGATAACTCCAATAATAACAATAGTTTGCCAAAACTGGATATTTAACACACTTTGCAAAATGAGTGCAACAGCATAAACCATTACTCCTGTTCCAAAAGACCTGCTTATCTGAAAGACAAAACTTATAAGCAGTCTGGAGCTAGCATCAAATCGCCGTTCCAAATATTCATATACACTAACAATTCCTGATTTATAAAGTGGAGGAATTACTACCACCATTATAATAATCATTGCAATTGGGACACCAAATTCAAATGTAAGCCAAGACATACCACCTCCAGGCCTAAGCCCTACAAAAGCCGGGGCAGAAATAAAGCTTATAGCCGATAACTGAGTTGCCATAACCGACAAACTTAATGGAAACCAACCAACATCTCTTCCTCCAAGAAAATAGTCTTTTGAAGATTTATTATCTCTAAAAAAATATCCCAGGCCTAAAAAGCCTAATAGGTAAAATACAATAATGGAATAATCAAGCCAGTTCATTTTTTATTTTTTCATTAAGTAATCAATCATTAATGCGGCTGTCCATGAAAAATTTTCACCACCATAACCATGTTTTTGTGTCATAGAAAGCTTTTTATCCGGTTCAAAGTATTCATAAAACCCTTGTTCCATAACCATATTTATAGTTTCTTTCCTAATCCTCTCAGACAACGTATATTTTTTATATTTTTTCAAACCTTCAGAAATCATCCAGTTCATGTTAACCCAAACCGGCCCTCTCCAATATCTTTTATGTTCAAATTTTA
>WGGC01000055.1 GCA_015491905.1 Bacteroidales bacterium
CCTAAAAACTTAGTTTATAAATATAAAACTAAAATAAATTATATCTTTACCCTTGAAAAAATAAATTATGTTATAAATTAACAATGTTAAACTACTGAATTAAAATATGTTAACCGGAGCCGTTAAAATATTTTAAAAATTAGTTAAATAAATATTTGCATTTGTCATTGTTTTTTTTTTGTTTTGCAACGTGAAACTCTTTTCGAATTTATAAGGTATTAAACAAAAAAGCCGGCAACCTGTTTTATTCCGATTTTAATTCGTAAAACTCACAAATTAATTAACATATTTATTTACTAAAAACAGATAAAAAAGAAAATTAAAAAATCGTTAGCCATTGCAGCCATTGCAATAGTTATGGGAGCAGGTGCATTTACTAACGGATTTCATGTGAATGAGGCAAAAGCACAATCTATGCAATATGATAACAAAATTGATTATTATTTGGATGGTAGTGGCAATTTATGGGAAACATCCACTTGCCTGATAAATAGTGCTAATAATTGTAATATGCCACATAGTAAACATCAATGTAAAATACTTAATGTCTATGAAGACTTATAGAAAATATTTAATTAAACAAAAAAATTATGAAAAAAACCTTTATTCTGTTTTTATTTATTGTGGTTTTGTTTTCTTGCCGTTCGGTTCAAAAAAAAGAAGCAAATAATTATAAGTATAGCTTAGTTAAAGCTGATTCTATAAAAATCAACTTACAAGATACAATACCATATCCACCAGCGAGTAGTTATGCCTGGAATTACAACGATAAATATTTGGCTTTTTTGTTTTCAGCAACCCGGTTTTCGGGGCCAATTAGATTGTATTACTATAATTTTATTAAGAAAAAATGGAAACTAACGTTATTAAATTCCATTGGGCCTAATGGCATAAAATCGGAGGGGTCTTTTGCCTTTTTAAATGATACCACCCTGTTTTATGATCCGGCTAAAGTCCTTGAACGTTTTTTTATTGTAAATAATAAATCGGCAAAAATTATTAAAACTTATAGAATAAAAAATTTAACCTATAGCATTGAATATTTTTCTCCATTTTGCGTATATAGTGATTCTGAATATTTTGTCTTTTCGTTGACTTCCAATATGGCAACATATCGTAATTTGAAAAATACTAAGCTAATTGGAATTTATAACAAAAATACTCAAAGTTTAAAACCGATGGTTAATTATCCACCTTCCTTTCCCGTACCTGAATTAAAAGAATCAAGTGCTCAGTTTTCATCAACCGTAACAATATATAAGCAAACTGTGGTAATTAACTTTCCTAAGGACCCATTTCTCTATTCCTACAATTTTAAAGAAGATAAATTTAGCAAGCATTTATGTGAAAACAAAGGTGTTTATCAAGTTAAAAAATATAGTGGTGATAAAAGGAGAAATGCATTTATTGATTTTTTAACAGGGCAATATAAAAATGTGGTTTTTGATCCTTTTCGAAAGGTATTCTATCGGCTTTCATATTCATTTCCTAACTTTAAAAATGGTAATATTGCCTTTGATAACAAACAGGAAATAAAGAATATTATAAAAAAAAGGCGTTTTACTGTACAAATTCTTGATACTACACTGAATGTTATTGGTGAAACAAGTTTTACCAATTTAAATGGACTTTACTTTTTTGTAACGCAAAAGGGATTCTATGTTTATAAATCTTCAGGTTCGTATGATGAACACGAAGAGTTAGGTTTTGTTAATTTAAAATTGGTAAAAAGACAGGAATAGCAGATTTGATTTATTACCTGCAAGGGAGTAAGAAAAATCAACAGAATTACAAAATAAGATTTTATTTTGTCCCATTATTTTACTATTTTTGGGACAAATTTATAAATAATGACTGTAACAAAAGAAATAGAAAATATTGTTAGTAAATCCAATCAAGGGAAAATACTTTTTGTTTCAGACTTTTTAGGATATGGAAATTATGAAACTATTCGAAAAATACTTCAACGATTAGTAACAAAAGGAAAATTAATACGAATATCAAAAGGTATTTATTACTTTCCAAAAATTGATAAAGTATTAGGAGTTTTATATCCGACAACAGAAGATATTGCAAAAGCTATTGCCAAAAGAGATAAAGCAAAAATAATCCCAACTGGCGCTTACGCCCAACATTTACTTGGATTGTCAACACAAATTCCAATGAATGTCGTTTTTCTGACAGACGGTTCAGCACGAAAAATTAAAATTGGAAATCAAACTATTTTGTTCAAAAAAACAAGCCCTAAAAACTTATATTTTGGGAGTAAATTAAGCAGTTTAATTATTCAGTCTTTAAAATCCTTAAGAAAAAATAATATAAATGAAACTGTAAAACTAAAACTTGCCGATATAATAAAACAATCGGGAGAAGTAGAAAAAATAAAAATAGATATTAGAAATGCCCCAATATGGATACAGAAAATAATCTTGGAAATTTTATCAGATGAACTGGCTTAAAATACCTATACAAAAACAGCTGGAATTGTTTCGGCAATTGAGTTTTAAAACGGGAATCCAACCGCAAGCCATTGAGAAAGATGCTTGGGTAACACTTGTGTTACGACTTGTTTTTAATGTTGAAATTTCTAAACATTTGGTATTTAAAGGTGGCACTTCATTAAGCAAAGCATATCAATTAATAAAAAGATTTTCAGAAGATATTGACCTTGCCATAAATCGTGAATACCTTGGGTTTTCAGGAGAATTAACCAAAGGTCAAATCAGAAAATTAAGAAGAAAATCGCACGACTTTGTTTCCACTGAGATGGTTGATATTTTACGAAAAGAGTTTAAAAATTACAACATTGATAATCAATTGTTTAATGTTGAAGTAAAAAACACAAAAATATCAGACCAAGACCCCGAAATCATAGAAATTGAATACAAATCTGTTTTCAATGAATTGCCATATATCAAACAAAAAGTATTAATTGAAATTGGAGCTCGTTCGTTACTAGAACCCGTAGAAAATAAAGAGATAAAATCAATCATTTCAGAATATTATCCGGATAATTCTTTTGACGAAAAGGCATTCGTTGTAAAGACAATATCGCCGGAAAAAACTTTTTTAGAAAAGTTAATTTTGCTACACGAAGAGTTTACTAAACCTAGCGATAAAATCCGTTATCATAGAATGTCAAGACATTTATACGATATTGGAGAAATATTATCAACCAAATACGGCATTGAAGCTTTAAAAAATACTAAACTATTTGATGAAATAATTGCTCACAGAAAAATATTTTCACCAATTAAAACTGTTAACTATTCTGAATTACAAATTGATAAATTGAACATTTTGCCGCCAAAAGATTTTCTAAAAAAATATGAAGATGATTATTTGGAAATGCAAGAAAATATGATTTATGGAGATAGTATGACTTTTAAATCTCTGATAAACAAAATAACAACAAAAACCCCAGCAGGTAACAATGTATAAACGTTATAAGACAAGCATTAAACGAGCATACAAATGGTTAGCAAGAGTACAGGAACAATATCCTTACTTGTTTTACCATTGGCAGTTAGGGTTTGTCTGTTAATTAAGTATTTTTGTATAACAAGAACCGTATGATGGGAGACTATCACGTACGGTTCTGTGAGAGGCTTGGGGTGAAACTCCCCTTGCCTACTCGACTACTCACCGTTATTATGGATAAGAAAAATATTTATTTTATTGGAACTCTATTTCGCTTTAGGCATCCATGCCCGAGGTAAAGTATTATCATATCGTATGCTGGCATAACCTCCGTTTTGGGTGTCCACATCCAAAACTTCTAAACTTTAATCGAACTTCGAAAGTTATCTATTCGGATGCACGCTGTTATAATTCCAACC
>WGGC01000056.1 GCA_015491905.1 Bacteroidales bacterium
ATATGAATGCCGCCTGTTCTACTTTTATATATGCTTTAGTTACAGCTTCTAAATACGTAGAATCAGGCGAATACAAAAAAGTTATAGTTGTAGGAGCTGATAAGATGTCTTCAATAACTGATTATACTGACCGGGCTACATGTGTTATTTTTGGTGATGGTGCAGGTGCTGTTTTAATGGAGCCTTCCAGCGAAGATGTAGGTATAAAAGATCATCGCTTTTATACCGATGGTTCAGGAAGAGTATATCTGCATCAAAAAGCCGGAGGATCATTAAAACCAGCTTCACATGCTACTGTAGATGCACGCGAACATTATATTTATCAGGAAGGACAGCCGGTGTTTAAATTTGCTGTTACTCGCATGGCTGATGTTTCTGTAGAAATGATGGAGAGAAATAATCTGAAGTCGGAAGATATTTCATGGCTGGTTCCCCATCAGGCTAACCTCCGAATTATTGAAGCTACTGCCAATAGAATGAAACTGGATAAAGACAAGGTAATGATTAATATTCAACGTTATGGAAATACTACTAATGCTACTATTCCTTTGTGTTTATATGAATGGGAGGATAAGCTTAGAAAAGGTGATAACGTTATTCTTACTGCCTTTGGAGGTGGCTTTACATGGGGTGCTATTTATTTAAAATGGGCTTTTGACGGTAAAAAAGACTATTAAATATATATTTGAATCAAAAATGAAAGCCGGGATTTATAATCCCGGCTTTCATTTTTATTAAGGTTAATTGTTAACTATTAAAAAAGATAGTTAAGACCTATATATGTTCCTGAAGTGCCATCCTGCGAGTTTAATGCACGGCCATGTGTTACCGAAACTATAAAATTTTCATTCATGGCAATTATTAAAGCACCACCTACACTGTTATGTAATTTTTCAGCATTAGATTTAAAATAATCAGATTTGGTGTTAGGACTATATACAGAAGCATTGGTAGGTTCATTGAATTTATATTTTTGAATAACCATTCCGGAGTCGAAAAAAGTAACCAGGCCAATATAAAAATTCTGATTAATAAAATGGAAAGGAAGCACTTTCCATCTAAACTCAAAATTACCGTACATAATACCATTACCAATAACGCGATTTCTTAAAACTCCACGTAAGTTTCCACTGCCACCCAAACCTTCATTATATGCCTTGGTGGAATGAGCAAAGAAAATCATAGGAAGGGCATAAAAAGGAGTATATCCTCCTATGTTAAACTGGGCACCTAAACGGTAATCAAAAAAGAACTTGTTTTTAACTATGGAAAAATACTGACGATGTGTTATGGATAATTTATAAAAACCATCTGACATAGTGGAAGTGAACTTTGGTGCAGCAGCAAGTACAATTTCTGTCCAGATTCCTTTGTTGGGATTTGCTTCATTATCACGGCTGTCATATTCTAAAGCTGCCTTAAAAACGGTAAAAGTTCCTCCTGCTTTTTCGTTCTGGCGAATGATACCCCAGTCTAAATATTTACTATACAGCCCGGGTACATTTGGTAATAGGTCATTACCTGATTTCCCTTTATTTAAAATAGCAAGGTCTACCGGGCCTGTTTTTATGTTGTAAACTCCAGCACCTACATCCCAAAATAAATGATTAACAGCTTTAATTTTGCCTTGTAAATCTATTTTAAATCTGAAAAATTTTCTTTGATATTTATAAAACATCTTTGTTTTATATTGTGAGTTTCCAGGAGTAATCCAGTTCTCATTATACACGGCATCGTAACCATTAAAACCATAAAAACTATATGCCTGATCAGGCATGTAACTTAAATCTATATACACTCTTTTGCCTTTAATTAAATCTTTAGTGTCATAATTGATACGATAAATTCCACTTTTTTTGGTAAACCGGGATACCTCCATGTAAAGAGATTGTCGATAATTTGGATAATCTTTACCATTGCCATAATTATAAAGATTCATTAAAGCTCCATACTGAAAACCTAAGTCACTATCATACGAAATAACGGGTAAAGCACCTAAATTCCATCCCTTTTTGATAGTTTCTTTTGATGATTTCTCTTTTTCTTTTTTGGCATCTTTTTTTTCCTGAGCGGAAATATTGGAAACAATAAAAAAAGCCATTAACAGCATAACGAGCCGGGTAAAAGTCATTTTTTTCATGGTTATTTTTTTAAATTTAACATTCAAAAAGCTTTTTTATTTGCCACAGATTAAAAATAAAGGGTTTTTTAACCTTTTTTAAATATTTCAATAAACTGTCGCTAAAGCTACTGCTAATATAAAATATATCTTCGTAACTAATAATTATTTTATGGTTAAGTTTAAAAAATTTCTTTTTTTTACTTTCGGAAAACGAAATAGTGTTAGAGTTTTCTACCTTATTATTATTTTATTTTTTCCATTTAACTTATTGGCACAGGATAGTAACAGGGAATCTGAAATGTTGAATTTATATGGTAAAATTGTAACAACTGATAGTTTAAAGCCTATTGAAAATGTTCAGGTTATGAGCAGAAACAATTTTATAGGAACCTTTTCGGATGCTTCAGGAAATTTTATTATTCCGGTTGTAAGGAACGATTCTTTACGCTTCTCCAGAGTTGGCTATATGACTTTTACAGTATTTGTTAATGATAGCATCCTTTCATTACCAGCACCCGTTTCTTTTTATATGATTGCGGATACGGTAAAAATAAAGGAGGTAGTTATAAAAGGATTTCCGGATTTTGGTGTTTTTAAAGTAATTGTTGGGAACATGAAACCTCTTAAACTGGGTTTTGACATTAATAAGGATTTACAAAAAATGATATGGTTATATAGAAACCCTCCTGTGGGAGCCAGTATGACCGGCCCGGTACAAATTTTATACGACTTATTTAACCAAAAAGCGATTCTGGAAAGAAAACTGATAAGAAACAGGAAAAAATATAATAAACATATGATTAAAGAAGGTAGAATACAGGATACCATTCCGTCTAAACCTGACTATATGCAATTGCCGCCACACTAATCTTTACATCGGGTATTTCTATTAAATGTTGCAAACAGGCTTCCATAGTTGCTCCTGTTGTAATTACATCATCTACAAGAATTATATGTTTTCCTTTTAGTTCTTCAGGACTTTCCCAATGAAAAATATCTTTTACATTTTCCCACCTTTCAAAACGACTTTTTTTAGTTTGAGATTTTGTAAATACAACTCTTTTTAAGATAGTTGTATTTAATTTGGCGTTCATTGAAGTTTCCATTCCGCGCGCAATTAATTCACTTTGATTGTAGCCTCTTTTCTGTTGTTTTTTTGGGTGTAAAGGAACCGGAATTAAGAGGTCAGCATCTTTAAATAATTCACTTTTAGAAAGATCATTTCCAAATAATGAGCCGAGAAATAAACCATTATTTTTTTTCTTTTTATATTTTAAACCGTGAATTAGATTTTGTGTAATTCCCCCTTTATTGAAAAATAGAAAAGCTGTTGCAGCATGCAGTGGCAACCTTCCGAAAAGAATTTCACTAACAGGGTTTTCCTTATGAACATGGAAATTTGTACGAGGTAGATTATATAAGCACCTGCTGCATAATAATGTTTCGCCTTTTACTAATGTTTCTCCACAAACTTCACATGTTACCGGGAAAAATAACCCGATAAAATCATGAAAAACAGTATGGTTAAAAGAGAATGTCAGAGCAGCATTTTTATTTAAAAATAGAATTTATTTTTGCTTATTCCAAGATACCTGTCAACAGCAAATCGTGTTGAAATACCGGAAACAGCTATTCCAATGAAAACTATGAAAAGATATAACCCTCCAATTAATTGATCATTTTCTATTAGCCTGATTTCAGGAATATTATTACGAGCTAAAATTAAAACCCCTGTTAATAGCAAAAGTGCCAATAATGCACTATATATACCATATAAAACACCTTTTAAAACAAAAGGAGCCCTAATAAAACGTGGAGTAGCACCCACCAATTCCATGCTTCTTATAGTAAACCGTTTAGAATAAACGGAAAGCCTTATGGTATTATTTATTAATGTTATGGAAATAATTAATAAAATAAGACTTAATCCCAATAAAACCAGGCCTATTTTGTTTAAATTCTTGTTAATCACATCAACCAAAGATTTCTGATAATAAACCTCTTTAACATAGGGATTTTGTAGTATTTCTTTTTTTATAATGTTAATGCTGTCATTATTTGCCCACTGTGCTTTAAACCGTATATCAATAGAAGGTAGTAAAGGATTGTCTTTTGTTCCCCAGAAATCAACAAAATCCGGCCCCAAGGCATTTTTAAGTCTTTTAACAGCTTCTTTTTTTGTGATATATTCAGTTGATTTTACATAATTTTTAATGTCAAGATTTTTTTCTAATCGCAATATCTCAGCTTCTTTAACCCCGGGCTTAATGATAATTTCAAAGCCAATGTTTTCTTTAATATAATTAGAAAGGGTTTTGGTATAAATAACTAATATTCCAAGAAAACCAAGGGTAAACAAAACCAACATAATACTAATCATTGTAGTGATATATGCAGAGTTTACCTTTCGTTTATTGTATTTTTCTTCTTGTGTTTGCATTTGGATAGGCTAAATTAGAAAAAATAACAGGCTAACTTATAAAAATATTTGTTTTTTTATTTATATAGATTTTTTTCGCCATATTACCCGGGTAATTATTTCATAAATTTTTAGGAGCCTAGTTTAAAACATTGTTAGTACATAGGGAATAACTTCTTAAAACAGTTGCTTTTTTAGATTGTGTCTTATGGTTTTTTTTAATAATATTTAATTTAAGTAATAGAATTTATAATATCATTATTTTGAATATTTTTGCTTGTCTTAAAGTGAATAAAAATTTATAGGTATGTTTAAAAAATCATTGTCCCTTACTACAAGCTATATTCTTGTGGTTGTTTCAGTTTTGATATTAATTGGAGGTCTTTCCTCCTGTAAAAGCAAGAAAAAATTAGCAAAGGAAAAAGTTGCTGCTGAATATACTGCAAGAGTACAGCAAGCTAAAAAAGATTTAACCGCAATTTTGAATAACACTTCACCATGGCCTTTGAAACAACAAATAAAAAGAGTGGAAGTAATAAAATCCTACAATATTGCTGATCCTGAAGTTAAAGGTTTAATAACCAAAGCAGAGGAAAAATTAAAAAGTGAACAGGCTGTGGCAGCACGAAAAGCTGCTGAAGAAAAGCTAAGGCAAGCTGAAGCCAGGAAACAAATGTCTGAACAGGCCAGATTTGAGCATTTAAATTCAATTTTTAAGCAGATTGCCAATGCACAAAGTTATGCCGATGCTGACGATAAGATTAATAAGGCTCTGGAAATATTTGCTACTCCGGAAATACCGGTTTTAATAATTATTGCGCAATCAGAAGGTTTTAATGATTATGACCGGCCTACTACCATAAAAAAATTCTTAAATTATATAAAAGACATGAAATCTTATGATTATCGAGTAGATTCTATTAAAAAAGATGTTCATGGTAAAATTACAGAATTGGAGTTAATAAAAAAATAACTGATTTGATAATTTATAGTTTAATAAATTATTTTTATCGCATATAATATAAAAAATTTGAATATGAAAAATCTGGGAATATATATACTGTTTTTATTTGGATTTCTGATTACGGAACCTGTTTTAGCACAACAACATTTAAGCCCTGCCCGAAAACAGGCAATCGATAGTTTGGCAATGGAGAAAGTTCGTGATTTAAGTAAATATATTACCATTATTGGTAGTAAAAATACTCCCTGGAGTGAGGCAAACCGTGTTATTGACAGGGCTGAGGAATTGTTTATGCCCGGTTCACAAATGGGGGTTTCTTCCCTGGCAAAGCCAAAAGTAACATATTACAGCGTAAGAAAATATTTTGAAAGGCTGATGCGGCTGAACTATAGTAAAGTCGAGATAGAATGGTATAAAATTAACTATGTTAGTGATTTGCAACGGCAACCTGATGGCACCTATGTTGGTGTGATTACCATATTTCAGAAATTTAAAGGGTATGATAAGGAAGGACGCTTAATTTATGAAGATACAACGAAAAAAGATATTACTGTTTTTGTAAAACGAAAACAAGCCCAGATTGGTGGCCGTTTAATTGGTTTTTGGGATGTTCTTTTAGGTGATGTTCGTGTGAAGGAAACTTCCCGTTAAAAATATATTTTGATTATTTATAAAGTTGTAATTTCTCATATAGAAATTGATATTATTCATTTTCTTCTTTTGTAGTTATATCATCATAAATCCAATAAGAAAGTAAAACAATCATAAATATTACACAAAGCCAAATACTACACCATCCGGCAAACCATTTTAATCCTGCCAGGACAAGAAGTATTAATAAAACGCTAACGGGAATAAATTTAAAAACTCCTTTTTTTTTCATTGCGGATAAAATGCGTCTTCAATGTGGTAAATTTCTTTTTTTTTAGATGAAAGAACTATTGAAATAATATCATATCTTACGTCAAGGCTCAATTCATTTATTTCTAAATATGCCTCTGCTGCCATTATAAGCCGTTCTTCTTTAGCTGTTGTTACAGCTTCTTCAGGATTGCCAAAATAATCTGTGCTTCTGGTTTTAACTTCTATCATTACCAGGTCGTCTTTATCTCTGGCAATAATATCTACCTCTGCTTTTTCAAAATGCCAATTGGTTTCTAATATTTCAAAACCTTTGTTTTCTATGTATTGCCTGGCAAGTACTTCACCTTTTTTTCCTAATTCATTATGCTGTGCCATAAATCCTTATTATTTTAAATAAAGATAATATTACTTTGCTGATTCGCGACAGTAAAAGATACATCTGTACCAAATTTTATTGCCCGGTTATCTTGAATATGGCCGGCTGGAAAGCCAAATGCCACAGGATACGAGTAATCGGATACAATTTCATGGATAATTGTTTCAGCATTTTTACCAAAAGGAACAGAGTTGTCATGTATTTGCGTAAATCTGCCAACAAGAAGTCCGGCAAGGTTTTCCAGTTTGCCGGCTCTTTTTAAAGTCATCATCATTCTATCTATATGATATAAATATTCATCCAGATCTTCTATAAATAAAATATTTCCTTTGGTTTCAGGAAAAGAATCACTTCCCAGTAAACTATATAAAACGGAGAGATTTCCGCCTATTAATTTTCCTTTTGCTTTTCCATTACGGTTTAACATATTTGTTGAAAAAAAATATTCTGTTTTTTTACCTTCAAGCATATTAAAAAGGCTATTTAGGGATTCCTGTGTGTTTCCGGTGAAATTTATAGGCATGGTGGCATGTATTGTAGGAACTTTTAAACGGAACAGGTGACAATGAAAAACCGTAAAGTCGCTATAACCAACCAGCCATTTTGGTTTGGAAATAAGAGGTGTAAAATCTATTTTATCCACAATTCGTATACTTCCGTAACCACCTCTAACACTAAAAACGGCTTTTATTTCAGGGTTGTTAATCATTTGTTGGAAATCAGCAGCGCGTTGATTATCAGTACCTGCAAATTGATTTTCCTGTCCCCAAATATGAGTAGCTAAGTGGATTTTATAACCTCTTCTTTTTATAATTTCGATAGCCGGTTGTAATTCTTGCTTTGAAATTTTTCTTGCGGGAGCAATTAATCCAATAGTTTGTCCCGGATGTAAAAAAGGAATTGTATTTTTTTTCTCAGAAGTCATTTCCTGATTTACTATTATTTTATAATACACAAATGTAATATTATTTATTTGTGAAGATGATTATTTTGTTACAAGCCACGAAATAATTTTTGATGAATTATTACAAATATGAAATACATATATAAAAATGATACTTTTTTACTTTAACGGGTTTGCGTAACTTTGCCACAAAATTTAGAAAGAAAATAATGAATAAAGAAGTTAAACGTTATACTATTACCTCTGCGTTACCTTATGCAAACGGGCCTATACATATTGGTCATTTAGCCGGAGTTTATGTTCCTGCTGATATTTATGCTCGTTATTTGAGAAGCAGGAAGAGAAATGTTTTATTTATAGGCGGTTCTGATGAACATGGTGTGCCGATTACTATTAAAGCAAAAAAGGAAGGAGTTTCTCCTCAGGATATAGTTGACCGCTATCATAAACAAATAAAAACATCTTTTGAAGAATTTGGAATTTCGTTTGATATCTACTCAAGGACATCCGCACCGGTACATCATGAAACTGCCGCCGCCTTTTTTAAAAAACTTTATAATGAAGGTAAGTTTATAGAAAAGACTACTGAACAGTATTATGATGAAGAAACACATACTTTCCTTGCCGACAGGTATATTACCGGGACATGTCCGCACTGTGGGTATGATAAAGCTTATGGAGATCAATGTGAAAATTGTGGGACTTCATTAAGCCCAACGGACTTAATAAATCCAAAGTCTGCTCTGAGTGGTAATGTTCCTGTGTTAAAAGAGACAAAACATTGGTACTTGCCGCTAAATGAGTATGAAGATTGGTTGACAGATTGGATTATAAAAGGTCATAAAAAAGACTGGAAACCTAATGTTTACGGACAAGTAAAATCATGGGTCGATCAGGGATTGCAACCACGTGCTGTTACCCGTGATCTTAATTGGGGTGTTAAAGTTCCTGTGGAAGGAGCAGAAGGAAAAGTGTTATATGTTTGGTTTGACGCCCCAATTGGATATATTTCTGCTGCAAAAGAATGGAGCAGAATTACAGGTAAAGATTGGGAACCATACTGGAAATCAGATGATACTAAACTAGTGCATTTTATTGGGAAAGATAATATCGTTTTCCATTGTATTATTTTCCCTGTTATGTTGAAAGCAGAAGGTTCATTTATTTTACCCGATAATGTGCCGGCGAATGAATTTTTAAATCTTGAAAATGATAAGATCTCCACATCCAGGAACTGGGCAGTATGGCTTCATGAATATTTAAAAGAATTTCCGGGAAAACAGGATGTGCTAAGATATGTACTTACGGCAAATGCTCCCGAAACAAAGGATAATGATTTTACCTGGCGTGATTTTCAGGCTCGTAATAATAACGAACTACTTGCTATTTTTGGAAATTTTATTAATAGGACTCTGGTATTAACGAAAAAATATTTCAATAGTAAGGTTCCTCAATATAATGATTTGCAGCCCGTTGATATTGAAACAATCGAGAGTTTAAAGCAATTTCCTGAAAATATAGCTTCCAGTATAGAGCAATATCGTTTCAGGGAAGCACTTGGTGAAATGATGAATGTTGCTCGTCTGGGTAATAAATATCTAACCGATAATGAACCCTGGAAGATTTTTAAATCCAATCCTGAAAGAGTTGCCACAATATTAAATATTTCTTTACAAATTGCCGCTAACCTATCAATTCTTTCCGAACCATTTTTACCATTC
>WGGC01000057.1 GCA_015491905.1 Bacteroidales bacterium
GATTGACGGATGAAGAAATAGCAATAATTGAAAATTCAATAAACTAAAAATAATGCCTACGCTAAAAGTCATACACATTGCCAAGTCGCACAAGCCAACGCACTCACCCAAACTTGTCAATAAGTATGTCTTTGCCAACGCACAGAAATACAAACAAAATAAAATGGCACAGGGCATAACAATGGCTCATAGCGCATACCGCAAATCATTGTAAATATGACAATTAAACATTAAATGAAGTTACCGGAAAATAGGAAAATATAACTTTGAAATTGCGGCACGCACCATAGCCCAACCGTTGGGTGCAAGCTGGCGTAAGAACAAGATTAACAATTGTATATTATTTTTGGTGAGTATATTCATGAAATAACATAACTATTAGTGAATATTATCACAAAAAAGCACTATCTTTGTAAGAAAAAATATGTATTTAAGATATTTAGAAAAAGAAATAAAAAAGAGAATTGGGTCAGGAAAAGCAATTGTTTTGATTGGGCCCAGACAGGTTGGCAAAACGACTTTGATAGAAACAATTCTTAAAAGCAAAGACTATTTACTCCTTGATGGTGATGACCCTAAAACAAGAGTATTATTAACAGAACCCAATACGGAGGAAATTCGTTCAATTCTTGGTAAATATAAATATGTTTTCATTGATGAAGCTCAAAGAATAAAAGGGATTGGGCTTACCATGAAAATAATTACGGACAGATTTAAGGGTATTCAATTATTTACAAGCGGTTCGTCTTCGTTTGATTTATCAAACCAAATAAATGAGCCACTAACCGGACGAAAATGGGAATATCAATTATTTCCGATTTCATGGGAAGAATATGAAGAACATCACGGATACTTATATTCTGAACAGCAACTTGAAAACAGGTTGCTATATGGATTTTACCCCGATGTTTTAAACAATCCAGGAGATGAAATTAATGTTCTTAGAAATCTAGTTAACAGTTATTTATACAAGGACATTCTTTCATTTGTCAACATACAAAAGCCTGAAATCTTAGAAAAATTGGTTCAGGCATTAGCATTGCAAATTGGTAGTGAAGTAAATTATTCTGAATTGGCACAGATAGTAAATGTTGATAAAAATACTGTTAGTAAATATATTGACATTTTACAAAAAGGATATATCATATTTAAGTTAAGTAGTTTTAGCCGTAATCTTCGAAATGAAATAAAAAAGAATAAAAAAATATACTTTTATGATAATGGAATTCGTAACATGGTTATCGGAAACTTTAATCCTCTAGAATTAAGGACAGATAAAGGTGCATTGTGGGAAAACTTTTTGATTTCAGAAAGAGTAAAGCAAATCGAATATAAACAAAGTCTTGCACATATATATTTCTGGAGAACCAGACAACAACAAGAAGTAGATTTTGTAGAAGAAAATAGCGGAAAAATTTACGGATATGAGTTTAAATGGAATAATAGGAAAAAAGTCAAATTACCTAAAACATTTGTAGAAACATATAATGCTGAAAGCAAAGTTATTGACAGGAAAAATTTTAGAGAATTTGTGAATATATAAAAGCCAGTACTCAATAAAGGCTACATTGCACATCTCAATTAGTTGTAAATATGGCAATTAAACATTAAATGAAAACACCCCTTTTTCCCTCTCCGTTCCTCGTTTGCAACGAGAACGGGTTTTCATTAAACATTTGTAATGTCCAATACAAAAAAATTAACTTTGCTGTATGTCCGGAAACAGATACATAATATCAAACCATAATTGCATTGAAAATGCACAGCAAATACATCCTCGTTGCAAACGAGGATGAAAGTAGGGTCTCTCACACAACCTTACGTACGAGAGCTACTCTCTTTCTTTAAAAAAAATCTTCATTAAAAGGTAAAACTATCCTAACCCCACAAAAAAAATCCCCATAAATATTAACTTACGGGGATTTATTGAGGTACCGAGCGGATTCGAACCGCTGTATAAGGTTTTGCAGACCTCCGCCTAGCCACTCGGCCACGGTACCATTTAACGGATTGCAAAAGTAAACTTTTTTTTAA
>WGGC01000058.1 GCA_015491905.1 Bacteroidales bacterium
ACAGGATCCATAGTTACTTTCATATCCGACCATAGCTCAATAGTAAAAGGATTAGTTAAACAAGCATAAACATCTTCAGGTTCTGCGTCAATGCTAATATATTTTTTAAAATCTTTCATGTGTTTATAATTTTATATTTCATTGGTCACATGGAACTTACCATGATTGAATAATTATAGCCCTTGCCCTGTGAAATAGCAAAAATTTCACTTAGTGTTAATGTGATTTAATAATTCTTCAATCATAGTAGTTTTATATTATAAAAATATAAAAAAATCAATAAGCCTATTCCATATTGCTGCTTGCAATATTAACATTATTTTTCCTTAAAATAAAAAGCCTTTATCATCAATATTAAAAACTATATTGTAGCAAGTTTTTTTATCATTATTATGCAAAAAATTTTTATGAAAAAATTCTTTTTTGTTTAGTCATAACATGATAAATATACTACCTAAAAAGTCGTATTTTTACACCGGAATAAATAAAACAAGATTTGAACGAATATTCTTCAAAATTACTTGAACGAGCTGTTCAAGAATTATCTCATCTTCCCGGAATTGGCAAAAGAACAGCTCTGAGACTTGCACTTTATCTTTTGCATGAGGATCCGCCTGTAACACAAAAACTTGCTGATGCTTTGGTTAAAATGCGTAATGAAATACATTTCTGTCGCCGGTGTTACAACATTTCCGATACTGATATTTGTGAAATATGCAGCAATCCTAAAAGAGATGAAAACACACTTTGCGTCGTTGCAGATACCCGTGACGTATTAGCTGTTGAAAATACAGCTCAATTTAATGGTTTATATCATGTTCTTGGTGGAATTATTAATCCCATGGAAGGTGTTGGACCTGGCGATTTACATATCACACCCCTTATAGAACGTATTAACAAAGAAGATGTTAAAGAAATTATCCTGGCATTGCCTGCTACTGTCGAAGGGGATACAACAGGTTTCTATCTTTTTAAATTACTAAGTTCCTTTGATATTACCATAACTACTATTGCACGTGGCGTAGCAGTAGGTAATGAACTCGAATATACCGATGAAGTAACATTGGGTCGATCCATATTAAATCGATTACCATTCGATTATAAAAAATCATAATTACCGGACAGACTTTTTATAAAAAACCTTTCTGTCAGCAAGGCCATTCAAAAAGAAGGAAACTATTTTCTCATTATCGCCTAACTCTTCAGGTAAATACAATCCATTATCATTTAGTAAACCGGAAAGCAACAACCGTACACCCATAGATGCAGTATAGGCTGTAGTCCTGGCCATACTGTGTGTCTTGGTTTTCTCATCATATTCATCATAAAGATTATAAGTTATTGTCATCGGCTTATCGTTTTTATTTCCTTTAGCGGTTATGCGCATTACAGTAAAATCATGTTCTTCTTCTTCTAACTTCCATTGGTTAAACAACATCGCACTGGTGACTTCTAACGGAATAAAAGTTTTTTGTCCTGATAATACAGGTTCTGTATCAAAAAAACCACTATCGGCAAGTAGCTTTATTTTTGAAGCATAACCCGGATAACGCAGGGTTTTTTCACACATGTTACGTGCTTTCATGGTAAATAATAACGACCGTAACCCGTCGCTGTTAAAAGCTTCCAAAGCTCCTGCTTCTTCAAAATATACCTGCTCAACATCAGTAAGTGGCGGCACAGTAACAATTTTGCCGTTTACTACCATCCGCGCCGGACGTGTGTATTCTTCAATAACATCAACAGGAGAAAAAACAGCTTTATATTCCCATGGCTGTTGCCTGATTTTTGGTAAACCACCTACCAATATTTCCAGCGTGTCTATTTCATCCATCTCCCTTGCAGCATCACCTGATAACAAATTACTCATTCCCGGAGCTACTCCCAAATCAGAAATTACCCTTACCCCTTTCTCCATTGCCAATGGCTTTAGCAATAGAACGTTTTCAGGAAAAAAAGCAAAGTCAATACAGTCTTTCCCGGCATTAATAACTGCTTTTAACGTGTTAAAACCCATAAATCCCGGAACAGCATTAACCACTATATCAAAAGGTTTAACCAATTTATTTATAATTCTTTCATCAGAAAGGTCTGCTTGTACAGTATCAATAGAAAAAGTGTGTAACCCATTAAAAACATTGATGTTTTTATCTGCTACCGTAATCCGTAATTCTTTATCTCCTGCTAAATCAACAGCTAATGGTTTTCCTATCAAACCACCTCCAAGCACTAATACTTTAATGGTCTTTTCCATATTTTTATTGTTTTATGTGTTTTTATTAAAGACATTTCAACTATTAACCTGAGTTCGACATAAGACTTTAGCTACAGAAAGCCAACAGGGAGTGAGATTTGGAGAAAAAAAACAGAAGTAATAGCGGGCTATTTCAAGGTTTTTTTTCTTCAAAGATGGCTTTTTGTTGGCTTTCCCTAAAGGGTCATGATAATTTTTCCCTTTTACTTCCGCAAAATCCCTTGAATTATCCCGATAGTCCTGCGAAATTTTGCGCCGTCCAGGAAAAAATTATCTATGTCTGAAGCAAAGTCTTATGTCGAACTCAGGTTATTAATCATCATCTGTAACAATTATCTTTTCTTTTTTCCTGCTGCCTGTTTCTGATAAAAAGACACCTGCAATAACAACTGCCATTCCAATTATTTTCTGATTGGTAAATGTTTCTCCTAAAATAAAAAAAGCAAATAAACTTGTAAATACAGGTATAATATTAGTGTATAAACTGGATTTAATAACTCCCAAACGGTTAACAATATAAGCAAACAAAACATAAGCCACCGAAGATGCAAATATTCCTAACATTAATAAAGAACTTATCGTGTCAACACCAGGTATGATAGCACTGAAACGTTTCCATTCAAACACTAAAAATAATGGTAAAAAATAAACCGAACCGATTAAATTCTGCCATGTGATAATTGTAAGTGGTTTATATTTAAATGTTAGTTTTTTTAACACAATGGAATAAAATACAGCTGAAAATACTGCTCCAAACAAAAATAAAATCCCCCATGGATTTGCAGTTATCTCAAAATCCTTGTTAACAATTATTATTAACAAACCCGTAAACGATAATATTAAACCGGCAAGGTTTACAGGCTGCAGACGTTCTTTGAAAAAATAATAAGCTGCAAATGGCGCAAATAACGGTATTGTAGCTACAATAATAGAACTTAATGATGCCGGCACTAAACTTAAACCGAAGTTCTCTCCCAAAAAATATAAAAAAGGATTTAAAAGTGCACTTACAGCAAACAATCCAAAATCTTTCTTATCAATCTTTTCAACTAATCCCGAAACATAAATATATAGAAACAGAAAAATAGTAGATATTACCAATCGAAGGAAAATAGTTGTCAATGGTGAATAGGTCTCAAAAACAATTTTCGACCAGATATACGAAAAACCCCAGAAAAACATCGAAGTAAGCGCTGCAATATGTATCCAGACTTTCTTCATATATTTATTTTCTGACTCTTAAAGGCTTGTAATATTTGTAACCTTCCTGATAAACTTTAATGGAGCCTACAACAATATTTGCCTCAGCATAAATAATAAAATTCCTTGGATCTCTCGAAACATAAATCTTTAAAGGATTATCAGCACTAAAAAAAGTACTCTTGGAAACAATGGCACTAAAAACATTACAAACAATTTTTTTATTATGCCGCTTCAGCACCCCGGTGCCATCATACGAAATGTTATATGTTACAAACTGACCATCTGTTATCAACGGAACCGGAATAACGTCGCCTATCGCCAAAGTATCTGTATTTAAAGTCCGCAGATAATATGTTGCACTCAACACATCAAAAAGCGGTTTCTTCAAATTATACACAGTATCCACAACAGGCCTCCGCTTACTTTCAGTGAAAACTTTTATACGATTTTCTTTCCAGTCGAAATGATAAATGTTGTGAATCCAATAACCACCCTCCATAGTATTTTTTTCATAAAAAAGCGGCCTGAACGGTTTAATTTGCGAAATAGCTGTATAATGATCCTCCAGTTTAAAAATAAAATCCCATTTCTTTACTGAATATCCATCCGCCGTAAACCGTACACTTTTTACACCTTTATACATTGTGGTATCCGCCTTCAAATAAGCATTTCCCGCATGTACCCACAAAAAACTCCAGTTGTAAAAAACCTCCAGTTTCACCTCCTCATGCGGCAAAAAACTATACGGTGGATTTTCCGAGTGTGCAGACGGAATAAACCATAAAACAATAAATATATTAAGTATAAAAAACTTTATATGTCTCAAAATTTGCTGTCTTTTTTAATCGCGTCAAATGTAATCAAAAACGCTGAATTGTACTTACCGGCTTATCATTGCCATTTTAAATATTATTTTTATGGCGGCTTATCGGGCTATCCGTTACAAGTCCTCGTGCAAAGTCAGTGTCCGGCTAACCGTTTTCGTGGGCTCCTATTGTCGCCACGCCTCCGGAAGCCTCCATCTGCCTTTGCCCTGCGGGCTTTCCACTCCTATCCCGGCCGCAAATCCCCCTTCTAATAAACATATTCTGTTAAAAAAAAGATGCTATTATTTTATCACTATTTAGAATTATCTTTTTCCCGGCATTTTTCTTTTATTTCTATCTTTGTAAAGAAAAAAAATGATTTCTTTAATTTAAAAATGGTTGAATATGATTGTCCGTTTTAAATATAATCTTTTCGCATTACTTTTTTTGTTATTCCTCATTCCGGAGACCGGAATTTCCCAAAATCAACCTGAAAATCAAATTCATCCGGCAGCACAACTGTTATTTAAAAAAACACAGCATAATTTCGGCACCCTTTACCAGGGAGATACTGCTGTATATCAATTCTCATTCATTAATACCGGGAAAACACCTGTGCTCTTATCCCAGCCTGTTTCTTCATGTGGCTGTACTGTACCAACATGGCCAAAAACACCAATTCTTCCCGGACAATCAGCAAAAATAAGTGTTACTTATAACACGCATAATATCGGAAAATTTAAAAAATTCGTAACAATATATTCCAATGCTCCTCCTATCGACTTAACCATTAAAGGAGAAGTAGTCCCAAGGCCTGAAAATATGTTGCCTATTAAAAAAACAAACCTTCATGCCGTTCCTGTTAATAAAAAACCTAATCATTAAAAAATAAAATATAATGCCACAAATATCCCAAAAAGGAAAACAAATGCCGGAGTCACCCATAAGGAAACTGGTTCCTTATGCCGAAAGTGCCAAAAAAAGAGGAATTAAAGTTTATCATCTTAATATTGGCCAACCCGACATAGAAACTCCTGAAGTTGCTCTTGATGCAGTTAGAAATTATAATCATAAGGTAATTGAATACAGCCATTCTGCCGGAATATTATCATTAAGGGAACGCTTGTGCGACTATTACAAAACAGTAAACATAGAACTTTCTCCCGATGAAATTATTGTCGGTGCCGGTGCCTCGGAAGCTCTGCTGTTTGCATTCCAAAGTATTATGGATCCCGGCGATGAAGTAATTATTCCGGAACCTTTCTATGCTAATTATAATGGTTTTGCAGTTAATGCAGGCATAAAAGTCAGTCCCATAGTTTCTGATATTGAAAGCGGTTTTGCCTTACCTCCCATTGAGGATTTTGAAAAAATTATAACACCTAAAACCAAAGCAATTCTAATCTGTAACCCCAACAATCCTACCGGATACCTGTATTCCCAAAAAGAAATGGAAACCTTACGCGATCTGGTAAAAAAATATGATCTATACCTTATCGCCGATGAAGTATATCGCGAATTTGTTTATGATGGTAAACAACACTATTCGGCAATGTACCTGAAAGGAATTGAGAACAATGTTATTCTAATCGACTCGGTTTCTAAAAGATACAGCGCATGCGGAGTACGTATAGGCTGGATGGCTTCCAAAAATAAAGAAGTTATGGCAACGGCTTTAAAATTTGCCCAGGCCCGGTTGAGTCCGCCAACATTTGGACAGGTTGCAGCTGAAGCAGCAATTGACACACCTGATTCATATTTCGAAAAGACTTTAAAAGAATATCTTTCAAGAAGAAATGTTGTTGTTGAAGGTATCAACAAAATCAAAGGTGCTTTCTGTCCAAATCCCGAAGGTGCATTTTATGTCGTTGCACGTTTACCTATTGACGATTCCGATAAATTTTGTAAATGGTTACTTGAGGATTTTAATTTTGAAAAACAGACTGTTATGCTGGCACCCGCTTCCGGCTTTTATTCTACTCCCGGAAAAGGAAACGATGAGGTGCGATTTAGTTATGTATTGAAAGTGGAAGACTTAAAAAATTCTGTTAAAGTTCTCGAGGAAGCTTTAAAAGTATATCCGGGAAGAACAAATTAGTGGATTACATAAAGCTCTTACCATAATTAAATAATCATTAAATTACATTAACCCTGTGAAATTTTTGCTATTTCACAGGGCAAGGGAAATGATTATTTAATTATGGTAAGTTCCATGTGGCCTATGAAATATAAAATTATAAACACATGAAATTTATTGGAGCTCATGTTAGTGCTGCCGGAGGCGTGGAAAATGCACCGGTAAATGCTTTCAACATTGGAGCAAAAGCTTTCGCTTTATTTACTAAAAACCAACGCCAATGGCTTGCAAGTCCTCTTACCCCTAAAAGTATTGATTTGTTTAAACAAAACTGTGCTAAATATGGGTACAAACCAAATCAAATACTCCCTCACGACAGCTATTTAATTAACCTTGGACACCCTGAAAAATATGCACTGGAAAAATCACGCTCCGCTTTTCTGGATGAAATAAAACGATGTGAACAGCTGGGATTGGACAGGCTAAACTTTCATCCCGGTTCTTATTTAAAAAAAATTACTGAAGACGTGTGCCTGCAAAATATTTCCGATTCTATTAATATGGTATTGGATAAAACTACCGGTGTTACAGCTGTAATAGAAAACACTGCCGGACAAGGTACAAATCTTGGATATCGTTTTGAACATCTTGCAGCTATTATTGATAAAGTAAATGACAAATCCCGAATAGGAGTTTGTATAGACACTTGTCACGCATTTACTTCAGGTTATGATTTAAGAACACCTGAAAACTTTAAAAAGACCTTTGATAATTTTGAAAAGATTGTTGGCTTTCATTATTTAAAGGGGATGCACCTCAATGATTCCAAAAAAGAGCTGGGCTCACGTGTTGATCGCCATGCAAGTATTGGAAAGGGATTTATAGGCATGGAGGCCTTTAATCAAATTATAAACGACTCACGTTTTGATAACATACCATTAATTCTGGAAACCCCCGATCCAAATATCTGGAAAGAAGAAATTAAAACCTTGTATGGTTTAATACATAGCTAATATTTTTTTATTGGCGCCCTTCTATTACTAAAAAAATAAAAAGGATTCAATTTATTTTTACTTATAAAGCAAATACTTTAACCGTATAGATTTAAAATGTTTTAAACCGGGTTGCCAGCTTTTGCGTATAGCCTTCTCCCCTATCCCATCAGTAATTTGTGATTTTAACAAATCATTTCCCGCAAGGGTATTAAAATAACCATTAAAAAAATTAGATTGCGATTTGTGTATCTGTCTGTAAGCATATATCAACCACTTTAAATGTATTTGGGATGGATTTTTTCTATAATGTTCTGCGTATGGTCTTAAATTAAAACCTCTGCAAACTTTATTTTCCAGTTTAGGATGTAAAGCTGCTCCGGGAATACTATGAGGAATAAATGAATAATTCCCTTTCATACCCGGATATCCAAATACCTGAAAAGGTAGTGCCGTTCCTCTTCCCACACTAACAACTGTTCCTTCAAAAAAGCAAAGAGAAGGATACAAATATATAGACTGCCAGTCAGGTAAATTTGGGGAAGGCTTCACCGCAAGTTTTACTATCATATTGTGAGTGTATTTTTTTAATTTAACCACCTTAAGACGGCAACTAATGCCATTTTTCAACCATTTTTCACCATTAACCATTTTGGCATATTCACCTATAGTCATACCGTAAACTACAGGAACATTGTGCATACCCACAAATGACTCAAACCCCTTTTTCAATACAGGACCGTCTACATAAAACCCATTGGGATTGGGCCTGTCAAGCAAAATAAGAGGAATATGATTTTCTGCACAAGCTTCCATTACCAATGTTAAAGTTGAAATATATGTGTAAAAACGAACACCAACGTCTTGCAAGTCAAAAACCATAACGTCAATACCCGACAAATCAAAGGCTGAAGGCTTTTTATGTTTACCATATAAAGAAATAACAGGAATTCCCGTTTTAGAATCCATTCCGTTTTTAACAACCTGTCCGGCATCAGCATCTCCTCTAAAACCATGCTCGGGACTAAAAATACGAACCACTTTTATTCCTGAAGAAATCATGGTATCCACTAAATGGATTTTATTTATTATAGAACTTTGATTGGCAACTACTCCTACTTTTTTTCCTTTTATCAAAGGAAAATATACGCCTGTTTGTTGGTCTCCATTAATAATAGTATTTGCTGATACCAATAAAGGTTTAACATTCTGTGCCGAAATGGTAATTTTTAAGAAAAAAAAACAAACTATTATTAACCATCTAAAAATACGTATCATAAAATTTATTTTAAATGTAAAACTACAAAAAAACATACCGGAATTTGTAAATGATAAATTTTTAAAAGTAATGGTTAACTTTGTGCAAAACTTTTTTCATTGAACTTTGAATATTTTATTGCCAAACGTATTGCTGCCGGAAGAACAGAAGTTTATTCACGGCCGGTTATTCGTATTGCCTATCTTAGTATTGCTTTAGGCCTTGCTATGATGATGATTTCCATAGCTATTGTAATAGGTTTTAAACATTCTATTACAAATAAAGTTACAGGTTTTGCTTCTGACATTAGTATCGTATCCTTTGATAAAAATGAATCGCTGGAAGAAACACCGCTAACAGTAAAGCCATCGTTGTTAAAAAAACTATCTAAAAACAAAGAAATAAAGCACATACAGTTATCCGCACAAAAAGCAGGTGTTTTAAAAACCACAGAACAAATTCAAGGAGTTATTTTAAAAGGAACCGGCCCTAATTTCGACTGGAGTTTCTTAAAACAAAACCTTGTCAAAGGATCTATTCCAGATTATAGTGAAGACAGCCGGCCCGGCAGGAGCGTCCTGATTTCCGACCGGATGGCAAATTACATGAAACTGAAAACCGGCGATCCTCTTAGAGTTTGGTTTCTTGGAAACGGAAATGGCCAAACAGTTGGCAGAAAGTTATATATCAGCGGAATATATCACACAGGGCTGGAAGAATTTGACAGCCGGTATATTATTGGTGATTTAAGGATGATACAGCATTTAAACCACTGGAAATCAAATCAGGTAGGTAGCATTGAAATAAATATTAAAAACTTTAAGGAACTAAAAAAAGTAGCCGGATGGATTTACAAACATATTCCTTTCAATATGAATATTAATACTATCACCCAAACATATCCGGAAATTTTTAACTGGCTGGCACTTCTGGATACTAATGTAGTAGTGATACTTATTTTAATGATTATTGTAGCCGCCATAACCATTGTATCAACTTTGTTTATCCTTATTATTGAACGCACACAAATGATAGGATTATTAAAAACACTGGGGGCACCCAATAAATCCATTAGAAAAATTTTTCTTTATAAAGCTTCTTACATTATAGGTTGGGGCATGTTTTGGGGAAATATATTAGGTCTTGCTTTTTATTTTATCCAGTTAAATTTTCACATTTTTCACCTCGATCCTAAAAGTTATTATGTTTCATATGTTCCCGTTGAACTGAGTATTTTAACATGGTTTTTATTAAATTTAGGAACTTTCTTTATATCATTGGCTATTTTAATTGGCCCATCTTATTATATTAGTAAAATACGGCCTGCCAATGCCTTAAGGTACGAGTAAGAATTTAAAAATATTAATTATGAGTATAGATGTACAAAAAATGGATATAGATAATGGACAGAATACAGAACAATGTGTTGTGTGCCATCAAACTTTTGATAAAAATGATTTGGTTCAGGGTGATACCATAAGAGATGAAATATGGAAGTTAATAGAAAAAGAACATCCCGATTGGTCACGCAATATTTGGATTTGCGAACAAGATCTGGATAAGTATCGTACGCAATATGTTAAAAGTATTCTGGAAGCAGAACAAGGTGCTTTAACAGATTTAGAAAAAGATGTTCTTGAAGATCTGGAGAAACATGAACTGACAACCGAAGATATAGAAAGTCAGTTTGATCAAAAGTGGACCTTTGGAGAAAGAATTTCTGATAAAATTGCGGAATTTGGAGGAAGCTGGACATTTATATTCTCGTTCGCAGCTTTTATGGGAATTTGGATTATTTTAAACAGTTATGCTTTACTGTTTAAACCATTTGACCCATACCCTTTCATTTTACTTAATTTATTACTATCTACACTAGCAGCTATTCAGGCTCCAATTATTATGATGAGTCAGAACAGACAAGAAGCAAAAGACAGGTTACGGTCACAATATGACTATAAAGTAAATCTAAAATCGGAACTGGAGATAAGGACATTACACGAAAAAGTAGATCATTTATTAACGCATCAATGGGATAAAATGGTAAAAATACAAGAACTTCAAATGGAGCTTTTAAATGACATTAAAAAAAATAGTGGTAAACAAACCCCAAATAATAATTCTAAACAATAATTTTTAAATACTTTATAAAAGAAAAAATTTAATATCATTTAATTTAATTTTTTCCGTTATTTTTGTAGTAATTCTGTAATAAAATGACAACCAAACAAAAGAAAAATAAACTTTCAAAAGAAAACACCATAGAAAAGAACATGAAAAAACTTGTCCTTTTTAATGATGACGTAAATTCTTTTGATTTTGTTATTGAATCACTGCAGATAGTTTGCAATTTTAATGCAAATCAGGCGGAGACCTGCACCTGGATTGCACATTTTAAAGGTAAATGCACATTAAAAAAAGGATCAGTAAAAAAATTAAAACCATATTGGAAAGGTTTAACCGACAGGAATCTAAAAGTTGAAATACAATAGTAACGACAATCCTTTGCCGTTAAATTTCTTGTTAATCATTATCCAAAAAAGTATAGAATGACCAGAGGTAAAGAAGGAGATAATAATCAGATAATAAAAAATTTATTTCAAGAATTAAAATCATTTGCTGATGAAAAAGGAGGTCATCAAGCTGTAGATTTAATTGATAAAGCATGGGAAATAGCATATGCTTCTTATGGAAATAAAAAGTTATCTGATGGCACCCCTTTTATAAAACATCATATTGAAGTAGCTCTTATTGCTTTAAAAGAAATTAACCTGGGCATTATTTCAGCTGTTTGTGCATTATTACATAGCTTAGATGTTTCTGATTCGAAAACAGCTGCTATTATAACGGAAAAATTCGGGGATAATGTTTTGGAAATTATCCAGGGTTTTAACAAAATATCCAAATTACAAACCGAAAGAGTTTCAATTCAGTCAGATGTTTTCAGAAATCTGTTCCTTTCAATAATCGACGATATACGAGTAATTCTAATTAGAATGGCACATCGCTTAAACGATGTTCGTAACCCGGGTCTTTTAACAAAAAAACAAAAATCATTATTTTTTGATGAAATAAAATACATCTACATTCCTATTGCACACCGTCTGGGATTATATCGTATTAAAGGTGAAATGGAAGAGGATTTAATGCTATATGAATTTCCTGATATCTATCATGTAATAGAGGATAAAATACAGGCAACAAAAAGTAAAAGGGAAGTATATATTCATGATTTTATTGAACCTATAGAAAAGGAATTAATAAAAAATAATTTTCATTATGAAATAAAATGGCGTACTAAATCCATTCCTTCCATATGGGCTAAAATGAAAAAGCAAAACGTTTCTTTTGAAGAGGTGTACGACTTATTTGCCATAAGAATTATCATAGATAGTAAATCAGAAAAGAAAGAAAAAGAAGATTGCTGGCGGGTATATTCATTAGTAACTAATATTTATTCTCCAAATCCTAAACGCCTCCGCGACTGGGTAACAACACCAAAAGCTTCAGGGTACGAATCATTGCATACAACTGTTATGGGTCCCAATAAAAAATGGGTGGAAGTTCAGATTAGAACTGTCAGAATGGATGAAGTTGCAGAAAAAGGTCAGGCTGCACACTGGCAATACAAAGGATTAATGAAATCAAAAGATGTAGATGATTGGCTTATACAAATAAGAGATGTACTGGAACATCCTGAAGCCCTTGGTGATGAATATGCATATAAAACGAGAAAATCAAAAGAAAATGTATTTGTTTTTACACCAAAAGGTGATCTTAGAAAATTCCCTATGGGAGCTACCATATTAGATTTTGCTTACGATATACATACTAAAATAGGAAATACTTGTAATGGTGCTAAAGTAAATGGAAAAGTAGTTCCAATACGATATGTATTAAAAAATGGTGACCGTGTGGAGATAATGACCATAAAAAGTCAGAAACCTAAACCTGACTGGCTGGGTTTTGTTAAATCCAGTAAGGCAAAAAACCACATCAAAAGACAATTAAAAGAAGAAAAATATAAAGAAGCCGATATTGGAAAAGGAATTCTTCAACGAAAGTTTAAAAACTGGAAATTAAAAAGTACCGATGATCTGATTAATGTATTGGTAAAGCATTTTAAACTGGATACTGCAATAGATTTGTATTATTTTGTGGCATCTGATAAAATAGATTTACAGGTAGTTAAATCTGTTTTACAAAGTTACCTGAATCAAAAGCAAGAGGATAATACAGAAAGCCAGACTCCACAGGAAAAAGCTAAACCTAAAACAGAAAAATCTAAAACAGATGAAAATATATTATACATTGGCGACAAGTTAAGCAATATAAATTACCGATTTGCCAAATGCTGCAACCCCATACCGGGAGATGAGGTTTTCGGCTTCGTAACTCATCTGGGCAGCATCTCCATACATAGAAACAGTTGCCCCAATGCAAAAAGACTAAAAGAACAATATCCTTACAGGATAATTGAAGTAAAATGGATTAACCTGGAAGAAAAGCCCTTTTATCTTGTTAACATTAAAATTACCGGACAGGATCAGCTGGGGATGGTAGAATCTTTAACACGTATAATTTCAGGCGATTTAAGAGTAAATATGCGTAACATTAACTTTCATACTAAAGGAAAAAAATTCGAAGGTAAAGTAAGTCTTATGATTAGAAACAACGACCACCTTACTCAACTTATTCATAAACTGCTACAAGTAAAAGGTGTAGAGAAGATTACACGTGTAAAATAACTCCTTATTTTTTAGAAGGTTAACTAAATTTAGCACATAAAAAATGAACACCGAAAAAGATAAATTTTTTCATGCATTGTTTTTTCCAATGGTTTTGCTGGTGTTGATGTGGATAGTTAGACTTATTGAATACGGATTTGGCATTGACTTATCACAATTTGGAATACATCCGCTACATGCAGACGGTTTACCGGGAATTATGCTTGCCCCATTTATCCACGGTGGTTTTAAACATCTGCTTGCCAACACTTTTCCTTTTTTAATATTATCAGTTGCATTATTTTATTTTTACCATAAAATAGGGCTTAAAGTTTTAATCTTTATATGGTTAATGACAGGTATATGGGTATGGTTTGGCGGAAGACAAGCTTACCATATTGGTGTAAGTGGAGTTATTTATGGTCTGGCAGCTTTTTTATTTCTTAGCGGGGTATTGAGAAAAAACACTCAATTGGCTGCACTATCTTTGATTGTAGTATTTTTATATGGAGGAATGATTTGGGGAATATTTCCGGAATTTTTCCCAAAAGAAAATATATCATGGGAATCACACCTTGGTGGTCTTTTTGCAGGGATAGTAATTGCAATTTACTATCGAAAAGAAGGGCCACAAAGAAAGAAATATTCGTGGGAACTGGAAGAAGAGGATGACATGGAAAATGAAAATGCCTATTGGAATTCTAATATTACCTCCTGGCCAGAGAAAAATGAAAATGATTATTAAAGAAAGTTTAATTAAATACCATTTTCTATTATTTTTGTATTCCGGCCTTCGTAATCGTTACTTTTTCTCTACTTGCACTAATTGAAAGGAGGCCGGATTTTTAACTTTCATATCAGGAAAAAAATTATAACTTTTCTTAAAAAATAGATTTTAATAACTTTTGGAATAACAGTTGTTAAATCATAACACATATATCAATAAACATAAATTGTTAATGATGTCAAAGAATAAATTATATCCATATATTTTAGTTACATTTCAACTTGGAAGTTTAGGTTATTTATTGATTAGCGGGCCACTAATAGCCTATTCCTGGTTAGGAATTTTAGTAGAAGCAACAGGTTTTATTTTAGGAATTGTAGCTATATATATAGCCGGTGTGCATAACGTAAACATTGCACCGCTGCCAAAACAGGGAGGTCGCCTAATCACTTATGGCCCTTACCGTTACCTGCGCCACCCTATGTATCTGGCACAGGTTTTGGCAGTCATACCTCTTGTTATAGATTACTTCACATATATACGGTTTGCAGCTTTATTATTATTAATAATTGCGCTGTTGCTTAAAATGCCCTATGAAGAAAAAGGATTAAAGCATCAGTTTGGAGATGATTATATAAAATATATGAAAAACACAAAAAAGGTTATTCCATTTATTTGCTGACGTATTTAAATGTAAAATTGTCATAACTGTAAAATAGTCACTCTATAAGTTATGATAATGAAGATGGCATGTAAATTGATAGGTTCCCATTAAAAAAATTAAAAATAAAAGAGTTTATGGAAATCAGAAACATTGCTTCCCATAATGAAATGCTGGGATTGTTAAATGAAAAAAGTAAGAATTATATCTTACTGTACAAAAAAGGTTCTGAAACCAGCGATTGTAGTTATAATAATATAGCCGAAGCAGTAAAAAATTTAAAAGAAATTAATATTATGGCTGCTGATGTTACTAAAGTCAGAGATATTCACCCTGTTTACTCTGTTACCTCAGCGCCATCACTGCTGGTCTTTGAAGGAAGAAAATTTTCAAGAGTTGTAAAAGGATGTAATGATATAAGCTTTTATAAAAGTCTGTTTGAAGAAAACTTTTTTACCGCTACAACTGCCTCCGGTGAAGAAAAACAGAATAAAAGAGTTACTGTTTATTCTACCCCAACATGCTCATGGTGTAATACATTAAAAACATATCTTAAGAAAAACGGAATCCGTTTTACTGATATTGATGTATCCAAAGATCAGAAAGCTGCAGAAGCTATGGTAGCTAAGAGCGGACAGCAGGGAGTTCCTCAAACAGATATCAATGGCCAGATTATTGTTGGCTTTGATAAACCAAAAATAAATACCTTATTGGGAATTAATTAGTTTTTAAATAATCATAAAAAAATAAAACAATGAAAGAGTTACAACCATTAAACGAAAACGTTTTGTTGGATTTAACAGAAGACAAAAAAGAACAAAAAACAGCTAGTGGAATTATAATTCCTGATTCGGCAAAAGAAAAACCGATGTTTGCCAAAGTTGTGGCCGTAGGTAATATTGAAAATGCCGGCATTGCTGTGGGAGATACTGTATTATACAAAAAATTCTCCGGTACTGAATTTGATTTTGAATCAAAAAAATATTTAATGGTACCTTACGCTGACTTACTGGCAAAAATTGTTGAAACTGAAGAAATATAAGTTTTTTCTTTTAAAAAATAATTAGGGACTGATAAGAATATCAGCCCCTTTTTTTTATCTATATATTTTTCTGACAGAGTTAAATGCTTTTCCTAAAAAAGCAATCAAATCACCGGCTAACATACTTTCTTGACCAAATTTTTTCATTGCCAAATCACCAGCCAATCCATGCAAATAAACTCCCAATATAGCAGCTTCATGGGGTACATAGTGCTGAGCTAACAATCCGGTTATAATACCTGTTAACACATCTCCGCTACCTGCTGTTGCCATTCCCGGATTACCGGTGGAGTTAAAGTAACAATTTCCGGAAGGCAGACAAATACTGGTATTAGCCCCTTTTAAAACAACAATTAAATTGTATTTCTGAGCAAAAGACCTCTGAATTTCAATTTTTTCAAAATCATTTTGCCACTTTCCTGCCAGGCGCTCAAACTCCTTGGGATGAGGTGTTAAAATACTATCTTCAGGTAAAAAAGATAACCATGTTTTATTCTCACTTAAAATATTTAAAGCATCTGCATCTAAAACCAACGGTTGATTGCATTCCTGGATCAATAATTTAAGTGCCATCTGTGATTGTTTTTCCATCCCAAGTCCAGGTCCAACACCAATAGCATTATATAAACTTAAATCGGGGATCTCGGAAAAATAATGTTCATACCTGTCTATACTAACCATAGCCTCAGGCAAAGCGGTTTGAATAATAGGATATCCGGCTTTGGGTATATGGGTATGCAATAAGCCAACTCCCGAACGCAGACAGGCATGAGCAGAAAGAATTGCAGCACCCATTTTTCCATAACTACCCGCTATTAAAAGTGCGTGTCCAAAAGTTCCCTTATGGGAAAATTTTTTCCTTTCTTTTAATATAGGTGCTATATCCGGTTTTAACATAAAGAAATTTCTAACCTGAACTTGTTGAATGAAATCAGGATGCAACCCTATATCAAGTACATGCCAACGCCCAACAAACTCATCATTTTCAGGCATTAAAAATGAATATTTAGGGAACTGAAAAGTAAGAGTATAATCAGCCCTTAAAATGGTACCATTACTTTGTTTGGAAGTAGTATCAGTAAACAACCCGGAAGGAATATCAATAGCAATTTTTATAGCCGGTGATTGATTTATCTGAGATATAAGCTCTGCTAACCAACCACTTACCGGACGAGTTAACCCGGAACCAAAAATACCATCCACGATAATATCTTCATCTCCTGCACCGGGAAAAGAATCTCCCTTTTCTAATTCAAAAATTGCATCCGGAGCTGTTTTTTTAAACCTTTCAAGGTTAATCTTAAAACTACCTGATAGTTTATCGGTAAATTTTACAATAAATACTGTCACTTTATATCCATCCTCCGTTAGTTTTCGAGATAACACAAGACTATCTCCACCATTATTTCCAGGCCCACTGAATACAATAAATCTATGAGTTTTATCAACTTTTTTCCGTATCCATTTAAAAAGCCGGCCTCCGGCTCTTTCCATGAGGTCAATATCGGCAATAGGTTCATTTTTTATCGTAAAAGAATCAGCTTGCCTGATTTGTTCTACCGGTAATATCTTCATTGGTTTATAATTTAATTATTAATATCAATTTCACCCTAACAACTTCAAATTTAATGAAAATTATCTCTATTTATATCATCTTTTAAATAATTATACCTTTAAAAAGATTTTTATCATTTCATTAAATAAATTTTTCTCAAAAAGAGATATAGATTCTAAAAATTAGAAAGATTTAAATTATTATTTCTCAACAATTATTTTCTTATTTAACTGATTACATACAAGTTACAACACTTATTAGGAAATGGCACAATTTATGTTTTTTGCCCTTCAAACATTTAAAATCTTTTATCACAAGTTTGTTTAGTTCAGATGATACAAAAAAATAATAATGACAAAATATAATTTTCTAAATAACTATAAAGAAAACAAACCATGAAGCGTCCATGATTGAATAATTATTAAAATACATTCACCCTGTGAAATTTTTGCTATTTCACAGGGCAAAGGAAATGATTATTCAATTATGATAAGTTCCATGAAACTAATGAAATATAAAATTATAAACACATGAAAAAATACCTATTGATACCACTGGTTCTAATTCTTTTTGGACTTTGGTCTTGTATGAAACCAAATGTGGATGATATTCTTAAAAAAGAAAGTAGTCATTTGGTAAAAAGCATGAATGATTTAATCATAAATCCTAATTTTAACTGGAAAACTACTAAAACAATTAATGTTAACGTTAATTTACCATCAGAAATAAATGTTTTACCATTATCAATTTTAAGTAATGATGGAAAAAGAGTTTACTTTACAGGATATCCGGAAAATGGGAATAACATTTTAAAAGTTAAAATTACAGTTCCCACTTATGAAAAGAACCTCAAGATCGCTTTTGCCAAACAATCAAATATCTCAACAAAATTAGTACCCATTCAAGGTAATAATTTAAATTATACAGTAACAAACAACAATAAAAGCGCTTTAATGGTTTGTGATATGACAGGATTGACAACATATTCACAAGGAGGCTGGCATGCACCGGCAAACGGACAAAATGCCGGAGTGTTGCGTGATACTCACTTTTCAGATGTTTTCCCGTCAGGACTTGTAATTGGAGACCCTAATAATTATACGATGACATTTACCAGTGCCCAGGCAATTGCCGATTTCTTACCAGGAACGGGGAACTCACAGGTTTTAACACAAAATGTTACAAATCCT
Source organism: Bacteroidales bacterium (assembly GCA_015491905.1). Classification (GTDB taxonomy): domain Bacteria; phylum Bacteroidota; class Bacteroidia; order Bacteroidales; family F082; genus Sulfidibacterium. The sequence continues at coordinate 18,490 of WGGC01000058.1, forward strand.
CCCGATGCAAGTTTGACAGGCAACTGGGCAGGACAAATTGCAGCAGCGATTATGAATGTCGAATTTAATGATAAAGGATACCTGGGTTCCGGGCCAAACAAATTAAAAGATTTGGTATTTTTTGCCGGTCCTTTTCAAGGTATGTCTGTCACTAATTTCCTGAATTTAGCTAATACAGCCATTGGAGGTGGTGGTTTGGGAGGCTTTACCATTAGTGAAATTGCCTATGCTGCTGAGCAAATAAATATAAATTTTGAGAATGGTGATCAGAATTTTTTTACATGTACTACAAATAGCGGAGGAAATGGAACAGGGCCTACCGAAGTACATTATACCGGAACACTTGCTTATGAAGATCTGTGGCCGTGGAAAGGAGATTACGATTTTAATGACTTAGTAATAAATTATGACTTTGATATTTTTAAAAATGTTAATGAAGAAATAAGACATATTACAGCAACTTTTGTAATATATGCTTTTGGAGCTTCTTTTTACAATGGTTTTGGCTTTGTACTTCCGGCAGTTTCAAACGATGCTATAATTAACGTTACAGGATCACATTTAAAACCTTCATCAATCTTTCATTTACAACCCAATGGCCTTGAGGCCGGTCAACCTAATGCCACAATAATTGTTTATGATGATGCATTTGATTTAATGCAACATCCCGGAGTGGGAATAGGAGTAAATACAGACCCTTCGGCACCATATGTAACTCCTGATACCATTGTAATAGAAATGAGTTTTATAGATAACGGCACCGTTCCTGCTGGTGGGCCTGTAACCTTTAATCAGTTAGATATTGGAAATTTTAATCCCTTTTTAGTAGTTAATCAAGAACGAGGAGTAGAAGTTCATCTTCCGGGATATCCACCTACAGCACTTGCTAACCAAACTCTTATAGGCACAGGTCAGGATGACGGAAACTCAGGTACAGTTCATTATTACCGGACAGTAAACAATTTACCTTGGGCTATCAATATTCCGGAAGTTTTTAAATATCCAATTGAAAAACAAGATATAACCGGAGTTTATAATCATTTTGCCGAATGGGCAGAAAGTAATGGCCAATTATATCCTGACTGGTACCAGGATAATCCCGGATATCGTAATTCAAATTTAATTTATCAACAACCATAAAAACAGTTGAGTGAAATATTTTTATCACATATTTACTGTATTTGTCTTGACTACTTTAGTCATACTGAATGGCTGCACAAAATCACAACTTCAAACAAATGATTTTAAACAGGATGTTTCCTTTAGTAGTAAAAAGATATTAAACAAACCAAATAGTATAAATTTATTAAAATCTGTTCCTCTTTCTGTTGACTATGCAATAATTGGCATCGATGATAATATTTACAAAATTCCTACTTATCAAATTAATGGAACTATTTATACAACCTCTATAAAATTAAATCCGGGAAACTTTACTCTGTCAAAATTTATATTAATGAATAATGGAGGATCAGAAAGCGATTCTACTGACGATATTCCTGTATATGCTCTTCCCCAATCGGGATCAGAATATGCTGCTTTTGTAAACCATCCTGCAGGATTCCATTTTAATGTAAATTCTCTGGAAAAAAAAGAAGTTTCTCTGGAAGTATTATCCTTCCAACCGGATAATTATCAAAAATTTGGTTTTAACTTTAATATTTTACCAAATACAATTATTCGTAATCAATTTTTCAAAGGTATTTTTATTCCGGTAGATTATAATTTATATACAGGTTCTCTATATCAATCTCAAACAAATGGATTACAACCTGATATGCCGGCTATTTTCCGTATTGATGTATATCGCAATGGTAATTTTGTTAAATCATACAGTAACGAAGAAATTCCGGAAAATGAATCCTTAAAAGTGAGTTATCCCGATTCAAAACAAAACCCTGATAGTTTTCGTTTCGATTTATTCCTATATGCAAAATCAGGAAATAGTTTTGAATACCGGTTTATCCATTCCTGGAAATTCTCAGATGATGAATTACTACATCATGGCAACAATGGAATTGTGGATTTTTCAATAGGTGATGCACAACAACAGGTTGATTATAGTTTTGGGCCATATATTAATTTGCCATTAAATTGTATGCTAACTGTTGACCCCGGTTATGCACCGGGAAGTCGGGGTTCTTATTTCGATGGTCAAACTCAGAATATCGCATCAGGGTATCATTTAACTAATAATATTTATCGATTTTGGTGTGGAACCGATACCGTAGCAATAAATATGGGTTATTCTTACTCAATGGATGTCTTCAGTTCTCTTTCTCCCGAATCCCTACCGGCTTATACTCGAAATTCAACACAATGGAACGAAATTAACTGGCTTTTTAACAATTTAAATAACTATCCTTTTTACGATTGGGATATTCTACAAGGAGCTGTATGGATGATTTTAAACAACTGGAATGGAACAGGACACAGTAATGTTTCTGATGCTAATTCCATTGTTATCAGGATGGCAAATGATGCACGCAACCATTCTGACTTTATTCCCGGCTTTGGACAAAAAGCAGCAATTATTTTTATTCCTAAAAATACTCATCATGAAGAACAAAGCCCTAAAGTACAAGTGGTTTTCACTTTGTTAGAAATTTAACTCAAACCTTATTTCTTTAAATATAAATAAATAATACATTAAATTCTCTTTTTAGGTTTTTATTCTTTAATTAAGAAAATAAACAATAAATATACCACATAAAAAATACGTTATTTATCTAACAATTAACTCTTTAACAATAATGGCAAAATAATTGTAATACCACATAATAAAAAACACAAATCAAATTTATCTAAAAGCTATCAAAAAATGAAAAAAATTAAATTACTCAAATTATTTACACTCTCTGCAATTGCTGTAATGCTTATTGCAAGTTGTAACAAGGCTCCCTCGCCTCTAAACAAGGATGACAACACCCCTCAAGAAGTTACCTTTAGCAGTCCTCAGGTTAGCAAAGGTAAAGCAGCATCTGCCAACACCAAAAGTACTTCTGCTAACAATGAAAACTTAAAAGCCAGTTATGCAAGTATCACAATGGATGGAACAGTTTATACACCAAAAGTTTACTACCTAAATGGTGTAGCATATACCCAGGCTATTAAGCTTATGCCGGGATCGTATACTATTACCCAATTTATTCTAATGAATGATAATCAAACACCCAATGACATGAGTGATGATATAATTGTAAGTGCGGCTCCGGAGGCAGGTTCCCCTTACGCTGCTTTTGTAAATCATCCATTGGATTATGTTATGAGTGTAACAGCTTTTCATAAAAATGAAATAAATATTGAAGTTTTGGAATTTTTAGCTCAGGAATATTCAGCTTTTGGTTTTAACTGGTTTAGTATGTCTCAAACAACTGTCCGTGAACAGCTGTTTTTTGGTGATATAAGCGTTAAACATCCCTCTGATTATACAGGTTCATTATATGAACAGCAAACAAATGGGCTACAAGTAGATATGCCTGCAATATTTAGAATAGATGTATATCGTAACGATGTTTTCCTTATTTCTTATGATAATGAAAGTTATCTGGGTGAAGGTGATGTTCTGCATGTCGCTTATCCCGATGCCGCAACCACTACAGAGCATTTTCGTTTTGACTTATATATTTATGTAAAAACAGGTAACACATTCGGTTATAAAAAATTCCATTCATGGACTTTTGATGATGACCAAAAAATTTCTGCCGGTAGTGATGGAGTAGTTGATTTTGTGTTAGGAAACGCAAACTCTTCTCAACCTGACCTTTTACTGCCTCCATATCAAAATTTACCAGAGACATGTACATATAAAATCGTAGGATCATATGGACCGGGCTCACAGGGAGCTTATGTTGATGCTAAGTTAACAGGAATAGGCAGTGGTTATGACATAAGCAATGGAACTTATGCTTCCTGGTGTGCCGACAACGATGTATCAATAAATGTAGGTCATAATTATGATATGGACGTTTACAGTTCATTATACCCCGATCAGTTACCAGCTTTTACAGCCTATGCCGACAGATGGGCGAGGGTAAACTGGCTTTTTAACCATTTAGATAATTATCCCGGTCATACCTGGGGTGAAGTTCAGGGTGCTATTTGGATAATTATGAACAACTGGAATGGCCAGGCACAAGGTAATGTTCCTGCCGCTGACGCTCTGACACATCAAATGGCTGACGACTCTCAAAGCCATACTGATTTTACACCACTACCTGGAGGTTGGGCAGCTGTAATTTTTGTTCCTCACGGTACCGATCCTAATCAAGGAACTCCGGATATTCAAACAATGTTTGTTCAGGTAGACCCCTAATAAATTATACAAAAATATATTTGACATCAAAAACGCTTTTTCTTTATAAGGAGAAGCGTTTTTTGATTTATATACAAATTCTTTATTAAATAAACAGGAAACACCTACCTTTGTATCCTGTTTATAATTATTGACAATAATCAATCTCTATTTAATATAATTTTTTCATGAATCTTCTTTCTGTTAACAAACTTTCTAAAAGTTATGGGGATAAAACACTTTTTCACCAGATTACTTTTGGCTTAAATAAAAAGGATAAAATAGCCCTGATTGCTGATAATGGAACCGGAAAGAGTACCTTATTGAAAATTATTGCAGGTAAGGAAACTGCTGATGACGGAGAGGTAACTTTTAGGGAAGGATTGAAACTTGGTTATCTGGAACAGCATCCGCAATTTAAATCGGGAATAACCATAAACAGACTCATTGAAACATATGAAACCGATATCCGTAAGTTAATTGTTCAATACCATAAGGCTCTTGAGAATCAAGCAAAATCAGACACTTCTGCCAATCGTGAAATATTAAATATGCTTACCCTCGAAATGGATAAAAAACAAGCATGGGACTACGATAGAAAGCTAAATGAAATGTTAACACGTTTTGGAATCACCAACCTGGAACAAAAAACAGAAACACTTTCAGGAGGTCAAACCAAAAGACTGGCACTGGCACTTACATTATTGGATGATCCCCAGTTGTTATTAATGGATGAACCTACTAATCATCTTGACATTGAAATGATTGAATGGCTGGAACAATATCTCTATTCCTCAACTATTACATTACTCATGGTTACTCACGACCGTTATTTTCTTGATAAAGTTTGTAATCAGATTCTGGAGCTTACCGGTGAAAAACTTTTTCTGCACAAAGGCAATTATGCTTATTTCCTTGAAAAAAAAGCACAACGACAGGAAGCCGAAAAAATGGAAATCGATAAAGCCGCTAAACTGATGAAAAAAGAACTGGAATGGATGCGCCGAATGCCCAAAGCACGTACGCACAAATCAAAATCCAGAATTGATGCCTTTTATCAAACTAAAGAAAAAGCAAATAGCGGTACAGTTACTAAATCTATGAAGATTGAAATACAAGATAGAAGGCTGGGAGGCAAAATATTGGAAATAAAACACCTAAATAAATCTTTTGGGGCATTAAATATTGTACATAACTTTAATTATATATTTAAAAAGGGGGAAAGAATAGGTATCATAGGCAAAAATGGAACCGGAAAATCTACTTTTCTAAACCTGCTTATGGGAATAGAAAATCCTGATTCAGGAACTATTGAAAAAGGAGATACTCTTGTGGCAGCTTATTATAAACAAGAGGGACTTAAAGTAGATGAAAGCAAAACAGTACTAGAAGTGGTAAAAGATATTGCGGAAGTGATAAACCTTGATAAGGGTAAAAGCATGACTGCTTCACAGTTTTTAAATTACTTTTTATTTCCTCCTAAAATGCAGCAAACACATGTGGAAAGCTTAAGTGGCGGAGAACACCGACGACTTTACCTGCTCACAGTTTTAATAAAAAATCCTAATTTCCTTATCCTGGACGAACCCACCAATGACTTGGATATACTAACATTAAACAAACTGGAAGAATTTCTTCAGGAATATAAAGGCTGTTTAATTATGGTTTCTCACGATAGGTATCTTTTAGACAGACTCTCTGACCATCTATTTATTTTTGAAGGAAATGGAAAAATACGTGATTATTATGGAACCTATACAGAGTATCATCTAAAACAGGAAGAAAAAATAAAAACAGAAAAAAAACAAAAACCTAAAGAAAAATCTTCAGAAAGGAAACAGCAAAAACCCAAAAAAATAAAATTAAGTTTTAATGAAAAAAGGGAATACCAACAACTGGAAAGGGAAATAGCCGTCTTGGAAGAAGAAAAAAATCAACTCGAAATGCTTATGAACAAAGGAGTTTCTGATTACCAAAAACTCGAAGAAGCATCTAAGCGAATAGGTGAACTTATGTCGCAAATTGATGAAAAAATGATGAGATGGATGGAATTGGATGAACTATCAAACAATGAATAACCTTTAAATCAGATATATACCGAATTTAATTTTAAATCTTCTTCGGGTAATTGGTAATATCTCTGATATCATTATACAGAGGCTTTAAACGAGAATACATTTTCCTGTAAACACGGTTAAAAAGCTGATCATATACCTTTACATTTTCAGGAATAGGATGAAAAACCTCCCCTATTCTGCACATCCCTTCAATGGCAGATTCGAAACCGGAATAAGATCCCAGTCCCACTGCTGCATTTATAGCAGCCCCTAATGCTGACGTTTCATAAGTATGTGGTTTTTCAACCGGAAGATTGAAAATATCAGCCGTTAATTGTAATGCATTTTTACTCTGAGAACCGCCACCGGAAACACGAACTTTCTGAATATCTATTCCTGTTGTTTTTTGAGTGCGCAACGAGCCGTCTTTCAATGCATAGGCAAGTCCTTCCAATATAGAACGGTACAAATGAGCACGTGTATGGATATCTCCAAAACCAATAATGGCTCCTTTGGCTTCTATTCCTGGTTGCTTTACCCCCGGCGACCAATATGGTTGTAATGTCAACCCCATAGATCCCGGTGGAATATCGGTAATCATATCATCAAAAAGTTCCTCCGGTTCTATACCCAACTTTTCCGCTTTCTCCACTTCCCGGTAACCAAATTCATTCTTAAACCACTTTATCATCCAAAAACCCCGGTAAATCATCACTTCGGTATTAAAAAAGTGTGGAACAGCACTGGGATATGATGGAAACATTTTCACCACTTCCAGATATTTACTGTTTACTGTTTGTATAGTAGCTGTGGTTCCGTAACTAAGGCAGCCAATTTCAGGTGAAATTACTCCCGACCCCAGTACTTCACAAGCTTTATCAGAAGCTGCAGCTATTATAGTTAATCCTTCAGGAATTCCTGTTTCCTTAGAGGCCGTAGAAGTAACATTTCCTATTTCATCAGACGGATAAACCAAGTCCGCCAACTTATTACGGTCAACAGGGAACATTTTATAATTAATAGAATTCTTTTTTGAATATTTATGTTGTTTATAATCAAAAGGAATATATCCTACTGTACTCCCCACACTATCTTTAAATTCTCCTGAAAGTCTATGTATAAAAAATCCAGATAAGAATAAATATTTATCTGTTTTTGCCCATATCTCCTTCTGATTTTGCCGAATCCAATTGGCTTCGCTTTCTTCAATGGCAAAAACTACCGATTCATAAAGTCCTGTTATTTTCAATACTCCTCTTGTTATTCCCTTTGGCCATTCCTCCGGTTTGGCTTTTCGTTGATCCAGCCATACAATCGCCGGACGTAATGGTTTTCCGTTTTTATCCAGATTAACTACTGTCCCCCGCTGAGTAGTAATACTCATTCCTTTTAAATTATTCAAATTCAATTTAGTACCTGCAAAAAGCGCCTTGGAAGTGTCGCAAAGTTTTTTCCATAGATATTCTGCATCTTGTTCTGCATATCCGGGCAAATCTGAATAATAAGCATCTATTGGCGTTTTTACTATTTCCCTGATGTTTCCGTGTAAATCTATAAACGACGCTCTTATAGATTGTGTGCCGGCATCAATAATAAAGAAAAAAGGATCTGAAAGTGACTGATTTTTCATTCTTAAAATATTAAAAAGTTCAACACTAACACATTACTTTGTTAATGCAACCCCAGTGTATTGCCGGGGTTCATAATTCCTTTGGGGTCAAGGAAATCCTTTACCGCCTGCATCATTCCCATTCCTGTTTTCCCAATCTCCTCTTCCATCCAGGGTGCCAGAGCACGGCCAATACCATGATGATGCGATAACGAACCTCCATTTTGATGAATAGAATCAATAAGTCCTTTATGTAATTGAAGGTAGTCTTCCATTTCTTTTCCTTTTTTCATTGGTGACAGAAATGTAAAATATAAGTTGGCACCATTTTCATACACATGAGAAATATGTGTCATAACATGAATTTTGTCACGTTGAAATAAATATCTTCTTACTGCTTTCCATAATGGCACCAGCTGATCCCACATTACTGCAGTTTCAACGGTGTCTGTCATAATACCAATGTCCATAAGCGGATCACGCAAATAAGAACTGCTATAACGCTGACCTAACCATTCTACCACCGGTTTTTTCCCTGTAGAAAAACCTCCGTTTTTCTTTGCTATTTTTTTAATCTTTTTTTTCATCAGCTGATTTCTGTCGGCATCTCCTTTAAGCGAAATAAACATCAGGCATCTTTTTCCGGGTTTATAGCCTAATACTTTTAATATTTTGTCTTCCTTACTATTGTCAAAACCTTTTATTTTAAATGCTGTAGCTGTTTCATCAGGATCGGAAATACGAAAAAGAGCCGGATAACCTGTTTCTGATTGCATTATTTGACGCATACATTTTGTTGCCGATTCAAAGTCTTTCATAATAAAAGATGCATAAGCAGCTTGCTCCTCACGATTTGGTTTTATTTTTAATACCACACGTGTGATAACCCCCAGGGCACCTTCCGAACCAATAAATGTCCTCATTAGATCCCATCCTTCAGCAGAAGCCGGAAAAGTTTTCGTTTCAATAACTCCGGCAGGAGCAATAATTTTTAAAGAAAGTACCAGATTGTCTATTTTCCCGTAATATGTCGACTCCTGTCCGGCACCACGTGCTGCCACCCATCCTCCAACACACGAATATTCAAACGACTGTGGGAAATGTCCGCATGTATATCCCTGGCCAAAACTGTTTAAATGTTTTTCCAACTCCGGACCTGAAATTCCCGGCTGTACTGTTACCGTAAGATTGGTTTCGTTAACTTCCAATACCTTATTAAAATGCTTCGACAAATCCAAACTTATACCTCCATGAGGTGTTTCTACTCCACGTGTTACCGATGAACGGCCTCCTACAGGCGTTATTGCAATCTTTTTCCGGTTGCATAAATGAACAATTTCTTCTATTTCTTCTTCGGTGCGTGGCGATACCACAGCAGCAGGAGGTGTGGCAATATTACCTTTTCGCAAATTCAACAAATCCGTGTAAAAGTAACCATACGAATGTAATGCCCTCCCATAGGCACTTATATCTACATTCTCTTTACCACAAATTTTTATAAGGCTATCAACAACAGCCTCCGGAAGCTTGCTGTCCGGCAAAATAACTTCCTCATCACCGCGTAAATAATTTGGCTGAAAATCATCATCCGTATAGCCAAATTTTTCCTTTACCAGAGCTTTAACTCCTTCTTCAAGAATTTCCTCATGTTTATCGCCCCATTTTACTATCGACCTATATGTTTTTTCCATTTTTTAGGCTTTGATTATTTTCTACAAAATACAAAAAATTTATTTTCCTTATTCCGGTAACCGGAAACGTCTCTGTACCTCTTCCATTTCTTTTCGCAGTTCTTTTTTCGACCATTTTAAATGATGAGCCGCCAGTTTACCCACTTTCTCCAAAATATCATTCCCGGGATGCCCTGTTCCTCCAATGCCGGTACGGCGAAAAAGAATATCTGTTAAATGTAACACCGATTCATAACGAAGTGCATAGGCAACTTCTGCCAGTATTTCACCATCAGTATTTACTACTTCTGCCAGTGATTTATCTTCTCGGGCAAGCATAAAAATCTCATGACTAACTGTTCCATAATTTTTTCCCAGAAAATTAATGGTAGCCTCCTGAAAATCCGGATAACTTCGGTGCAACGATTCCATAAACAAATCCATATTTTGAATCTCACTACCATATAAAAAAACCTTATTACTGTTGGAAGGTGCAGAATTTACAGGTAACTTTTTTTCAATTTGCTTCATCACATCTACCGCTAACTGTCTGCTGGTAGTGTATTTACCGCCTTCTACAGTAAAAAGCCCATCAAAACCATCTTCAGCATTATCATATATTTCATATTTCCTTGACGAATCGTATGTGTTTTCGGTATCAGCATCAGCCAGCGGTCGTAATCCGCCATAATAAAACATCACATCCTCATATTGCAACTTCTCTTTGGTATTGTAATATGTGTTTACCTCATTAAGTAATCCTTCAATACGTTCCCTCGATACTTTATAATTATCCGGATCACCATTAAAATCATTATCTGTTGTACCAATCAACGATAGGTTGCGCCATGGCATTACCATCATATGACGCCCCGAATCTGTCATAACCGATACTGCATGCTCATTACATAATTTTTTTGTGATTATATGTATACCTTCTGACCGCCTCACATGATGACGCGATGAAGAGGTTCCGCTATTTTCCAGTAAAATATCTGCCCACGGTCCCGTACAGTTAATGGTTACCGGAGAAGTAAAAGTCTTTTCCCTGTTGTTTTTTTCATCCACAACTTCAACACCTGTAACAACCCCATTGTTTCGTAACAGCCTCTTAACCCTGCTATAATTGGAAAGCTGTGCTCCCAGCCGGGCAGCAGATTTTAAAAAAGCCAATGTCAGCCGCTCCGGAAAAATGTTCTGCGTATCATAATATACCATCGAACCTTCCAGATTCTCCGGCTTTACACAACATTCAAGTTGCAACGTTTCTTCTGAATTATATTTCTTAAAACGTCCCAGTTTTTTTGTCGGATCGCGTGTAAACCCTTTGTCATAAGAAAGCCCATCATAAAGCACCATTCCGGCTTCCAACATCCATTTCTCCTTCTTCCCCGGCCCGTAAACAGGAATCATAAAAGGTAAAGGATACACAAAATTTGGAGCAATATCGCTCATTATCTTACGTTCTTTCAACGACTCACGCACTAATCCCAGCTCCATATTTTTTAAATACCGTAAACCTCCATGAATAAGTTTTGATGTCGCCGAAGATGTCGCTCCACCATAATCACTTTTCTCAAATAATGCCACCGACAAACCTCGCCCTGCAGCTTCATAAGCCATTGCAGCTCCTGATATGCCGCCTCCGATAATTATCACATCAAAATTACTATTTCCATCTTTTTCTATAAATCGCTGTAAAACCATTACCTTTTATTTTAATTTATACTTTTCCCCGAATCATAAAGTCCGAACTTTTACTGATAATCAAAATATTATGGTACAAAATTTACAAAAAAATAATGAATTATACTTAACAAATGATAAAAAATAAAGAAAACAATACATTTTTATATTTAAAGATATTTATATTTTGGGCGGCTAAACCAGGCTGTCCGCTTATAGTCCTGCCTGCAAAAAAAATTGTTCCGGCACGGCTTTACGGGTGCTTCCTGCCGTCAGCACCGTCCTGCCTGCTACACATATTTTTTCGCAGGCAGGAGCTATCGCTCCCATCCTATGCCGCAAATACTACATTTACAATGAGTTTTCCTGCTGGTAAATACTTATTAACTTTTTAAACCAAAAATAATTTCACTTTAAACATTTTACTCTTCAAAACGAATAGATTTACGTAACCTGCTTAACGATTGAGATGTAATACCTAAAAAAGAAGCGATATATTGCAACGGAACATGCAAAAAAATATCAGGATATCGTTTCATCATTTCTTTATAACGTGTTTCTGCTGTTTGAGTAATAAAAGCATAAATCCGATATTGTGTATCCACAAACATTTCTTCCATTACACGACGACCTACTTTTTGCCAGTTAATATACTCATTGTATAGTAATTCCAGATTATCACGATGTATAATAAGTAAATCACAATCAGTAACAGCCTGGATAATTTCAAAAGATGGAGTTTGAGAAATAAAACTGGGAAGAGCCGTAACAAAAGTATTAAGAGGTGAAATATCCCGGGTTATCTCTTCCCCGTCATGATTATAAAAAACCCTTAGATATCCTTTGCGTGTAAATGCAATATATTGGGCTATGTCACCCTCTTCAACAAAAAAATCATTTCTTTTTAGTTCTAAAGATTCAATAAATGGATAGGCAGCTTCCCATTCTCCACTGTTCAAAGGAACTAATTGTTCCACAAAGTTTACCAGATCTGTATACATTAAGCGAATTGATTTGTACAAATTTAATGATTTTCACGGTTTAGCAAAAAATTCACTTTACAAAGGGGGATTAATAAAATAATATGTATTACTTTGTAACCGTATTTTAAATGGAAACTAAAATCCTTAATATAAATCCATATGGAAAATATCACAAAAACAATCGCCCTTGTAGCTCATGATAACAGAAAACAAGACCTCATGGAATGGGTAGACTACAATTATGAAAAATTAATCCATAACAAACTGGTTTGTACCGGAACTACAGGCAGGCTTGTAAAAGAAACTCTTGAAAAAAATTTACAAGATGATGAGATTATAGAACAGCAGATGATTTTGTTAAAATCCGGCCCGCTGGGTGGCGACCAACAACTTGGCGCTATGATTGCAGAAGAAAAAATAGATATGCTCATTTTTTTATGGGACCCTATGGAACCACAACCCCATGACGTGGATGTTAAAGCATTGCTCCGTATTGCGGTAATGTACAATGTTCCAACTGCAAACAACAGATCTACTGCAGACTTCTTAATCACTTCCGGATTATATATGACAGATTATAAACCTATTCTGCGTGATTATTCCGGATATATTATGAGAAAGATTTAGAGATAATAACTTATCAAATAAAGTTATTAACCGTTAAAATATGTTTTTAATAAAGTAATATTATTAACCATAATTAAATTTAAAATGAAACAATTGATTCTTTTGCCTTTTTTCTTCCTCCTAATGGTTTCCATCAATGCGCAACAAATAAACCGGATGGATAGCAATGGAAAAAAACAAGGTAAATGGGTTAAAAAATACAGCAACGGTGCTATTCGTTATACAGGATTTTTTATTGATAATAATCCCATTGATACTTTCAGGTATTTTTTCCCCACAGGAAAATTAAAAGCTGTTTCTGTTTATTCTCATAATGGGGAAGTAGTATATACCAAAACATTTTATATTAACGGTAAACCTATGGCAAAAGGAAAATTTATAAACAAAAAAAAGGATAGTATTTGGACATTTTATAATCAATCAAATGGAAAGAAAGTTTCTCAGGAAAATTATCATATGGGTAAAAAAAACGGGAAATCCATAGTATATTATCCTGAAAATGAAAAACCGGCTATGCAGATAACTTATTTAAATGGCAAAAAAAATGGAAAATGGATCAGGTATTATTCATCAGGTACATTGCAAACTGTTGGTTTTTATATAAATGACACCCTTAACGGAAAGTTTGTTTCGTATTTTCTTAATGGAAAAGTACAATTGAAAGGCCAATATAAAAAAGGATTACAAAACGGAAACTGGATTACCTATGATACTACCGGCAAGATAGTTAGTAAAAAATACTTTTTACATGGTATCCCCAAGGAGATAAAACAAAAATAAGCAACTTTTTTAATTGATATTATTTGGGTAAGCTAATAACAATTCATCCAGTGAACACACTACATTTTCTGTTTTCTGCCATAAATTTGAATTGTACTTAGATACTCTTGAAAACTTTCTTTTTTTCTTCTTCTACTTGCATATCGAAGCATCTTACTGTGGTTAACAGTGTATTTGTTAAATGCTTCTTGAAAAATAGTTCGAAGTTCAGCACCTTGTTGAGCTGAAAAAACAATTGTATCAGAAAAAATATCTACCAATAATTTTTCAATAGTTACTGTTCTAATATTGCCGATTTCTTGTAGTGGTGATTCTGACACTAAAGATTTAATTATTATTGCTTCTTTATCTGTTGGCAAATATTTTTCTAATATTTCCTCTGTAGGCTCAATGAAAACAGGGTATTTCAATCCTTTGAGAAAATAAAAAACATTTTGAGTTACATCCTTTTCAGCTTCAACTATTATCTGAAAATTGGCGGGTTGATGTTGCATAAACTCGTTCAGTATTTTTGTATTCCAAATGCAAATCTCAACAAATGGGAACTCAGACTTTAGTTTATTATATATTACCTTTTCTTTTTTATTTAATTCCGGTGAAAATATATTATTAGAGCCTAAACAAAATTTACCACGTCCAATGCGAGTTAATACCCCTTTTTGAATTAAGACATATACTCTCCAATTAATAGTAGTCTTTTTAACAAGAGGGTCAAATGAAAGATAAAATTCACTAATTTCTTTTGTCGTAAAGTAATCAGCATTCTTAAATCTATCTTCTAATTGCTCAATATGTAACTTTTTATCTCCGATAATAAAATTCTTTAAAGAACAAAGATAGTAAAACTATATTACGGCAGCAAATAATAATTATTGCCATTAATTAGATTGGTGAATGGAAAAATAGCTGTATTTATTGCTTTGCATTCGGCACCTGAAAATAGTTTTGCGTCAGGTAAATAAAAATGAAACCAATCCATATATTCATTGGCAGGAATTTCAAAATTTTCTTTAGTAAAATCAAAACCTATCTTTGCATAATAATCCTTTACAGGGAAGCCAAAAACTGCTTTATCTCTGTTAATATCCAGAAGTGTTAAATTTCGTTTCTCCAGAAGGTGATTCATACTTTTAATGCAGATATCAACATCATTAAGTAAAGTTCCGTTCCAGTCCCATATAATATTCATGAAAAAGGTTTAGAAATACAAAGCATGAAATACTAAACCGTTTGAACGATTATATTCCAATGCAGGTGCAGGAATTTTAATAAAACTTATTGCCTTAAATACAAACCTGAGAAAAGCAGAATGAGTTTTTATTTTTGTCCAATCCACATCAACAGAGAGGTAAAACCTGGGCAATCTTTGAAAGGAAGGCATTGTATGCCCGTTATAATAAGGAGGGTTACTGTATGCACCAATCATTCCTGTTGCGCCATAACCTACAGCTACATTAAGCCATTTTGGAAATTTCGACTCTTTATGTAAAAATGAATATACATTAACCGACAGCCAATTAGTTTCGCCATTATAATCTTTAATAATTCGTTGCAGATAATCATTTCCCAGCAAATTAGGACGGTATTGTGCGTATTGCGTAGGATGATAAGAGAATTTTACACGAATACGCTGTTCATGCCACGCCAACTGCTGACTAATAAATAAAGCGGAACCCAATGTATTGGCAAGTAAATCTGAGGGAGAAGCGCCCCATTGTACTGACAGTCCATCAAAAAATTCTATGGTAGTCATAAAAACCAAACCTGTTGTCCCACCAATCCATATAGCTTTTTTTTCATCTAACCCAGCCCAACGCAAGGCCCAATAGCTATAATTTCCAACCTGATAGGTCGTGGTAAAATGCCCCATTTTATCTTTAAGCAACCATTCCCGCGCATCATCAGCCCAATGAAAGCGTGTTTGCGGATAGCCTTTATACCAGGACACATATAATGCCGACATGGAAGTAACATATAATCCGGTTCCAACGCCTATAAGAGTATGGAGTCTTTTTTTATTTATAGGCGGTGATCGCAATGTATCCTGAGCATTTATATACCCGAAAGAAAAAAGAAGAATAAAGAGAAGTACTTTTCTATACATTGTAATTCATTAAAATAAACACATTATTAAAAAAACTTCCCTTCTACCCTTCCCGGTTTTATTTATGAAATTAAAAAATTATTTTTTATCAATAAAAGGCTTCAGAATTTTAAAAATTTCCTGTGTTTTTTCATCCAGCAAAGGTTGACTTTCAGCTTCAGCAAGAAAACGCAGGTAAGGCTCTGTATTTGAAGGACGAATGTTAAACCACCATTCCGGAAATTCAAGACGGTAGCCGTCAAAGTCAAAATAAGCCGTTGGGTTCTGATTATTAAAATGATCTACAACAGCTTTCATTGCCTCTTCTTTCCGGGAAATAACAAAATTAATTTCTCCGGTATTGGCATAATGAGAAATAGAATGTATCAATTCAGAAAGTGTTTTGCCTTCCTTTTTAAACCGTTTTAAAATATCCAGCATAATAAGAGAAGCCATTAACCCGCTGTCGGAATAATAGAAATCACGAAAGTAATAATGGCCTGCAAGTTCTCCACCATAAATACCATTTACTTCTCTTAATTTTGTAGCGCCATAAGCACGGCCTACACGCCAAATTACCACCTCTGCATTAAACTGCTTTAAATATTCTCCTACAGCTTTAGAAGTCCGTATATCATGAACAACTTTTTCTTTCTTTGAATTTCCTTCAAGAAAATAATGTCCAAATAATGCAATTACGAGGTCAGGAGAAATAAATTTCCCTTTCTCATCGATAAACATAACCCTGTCGGCATCACCGTCAAATATAACTCCTATATCACTACCATTTTTTTCTACCGCCGACTTTATATCTTTTTGGTTTTCCGGCTCCAGAGGATTAGGTTCATGACCGGGAAAAGTTCCGTCTGCCATTTCATTTACAGCATGGTAATTATTTCCAAAAAGATCGTCTTTAAAAAGCGAAGCCATTCCGTTGGAGAAGTCAATGGAAATATTTAATTCACTATAATCTTCTTTATATGAATTTAAAAAATTAAGATAATCGGCTTTAATGTCCAGTTTTTTGATTTTACCCTTTTCTTTCACAACAACGGGATCATCGGATTCCACTAATTTTTTAAGGCGATTCAGACCCGTATCAAATCCTACAGGAAGTACATTTTTAGCTGAAATTTTTAAACCGTTATGATCTTTCGGATTATGTGAAGCTGTAATCATAACAGAAGAGTCAAAATTATAATGACCTGTTCCCCAATAAACCATTGGAGTTGTACTTAAACCAATATCTGCAACATCAACACCGGCATCGGTAATTCCATTAGCCAAAGCCTCAAACATGGTATCAGATGACAATCGGATGTCTCTACCGATAAGTATTTCTTTTGAAGGTAATACTGATGGCAGGAAATAGCCTATTCTGTATACATTTTCCGGTGTAAGATCTTTCCCAAAAACCCCTCTTATATCATATGCTTTAAATGCTTTCATAAATTTATCTTTTTTATTAATTTTTATCACAATTTTATATCAGAAAACTTTCTATTATAAAAATTCAAAATTATAAAAATAAACTACAGGTATTGTATTGTTTTCTTCTGATTTTACCAAAGAAAAAATAAAAATATCCTAAAAACATCCGTTTAGGAAAAGATAATTTTTAATGTTTTCTCTTTAAAAAAACTACAATATTAAGTGTCCGATTCCAAAAGCACCACAACCTGAGCAGCTCCTGCCTCCTCATTACCTATAACACCTAAAAAATCCGTTGTAGTTGCCTTTATCGAAATGCGGTTTTCAGAAATATTCATTAGTCCTGAGAGTTTTTTCTTCATTTTCGGAACAAAATCAGATATTTTCGGATTCTGTAGTATAATAGTGGAGTCAATATTACCGATATGGTATGAGTTTTCAGAAATTTTTTTCATTACTTCCAATAAAAAAAAACTACTTTCTTTATCTCTGAATGCCTCATCAGAGGAAGGAAAAAATTTGCCTATATCTCCTAAGTTAGCCGCTCCAAGCAAAGCATCGCATAATGCATGAATTAAAATATCACCATCTGAGAAACCGAGAAAACCACTATGATAAGGGATCTCAACATTTCCAAGTATCATTTTTCTGCCGGATTCCAGTTGATGCATATCAAAACCGGTTCCAATGGCATAAGCAGGACGATTAGTAATAAGACCGTCCATTTCTATTATTTCCAAAATTAAATATTAATGAAAATCTGAGAGTATTCTGAAGAGGGTTCTGTTGTGCTACAGTAGGAATCAGATATGAAAAATCCAAACCAAAGACATTATACCTTAACCCCAACCCTAATGTTGCATACTGACGGTCGCCTTTTACCTTATTTTCATAAAAATATCCGCCACGTATAGCCCAAATATCATTGTACCAATATTCTACACCAAAAGCCATATAAAACTCCTGGAGTTCCTCTTTAAACCCTCCCGGTGCATCATAAAAAGACTGTATTATTCCTTTTACAACCGGCACATTAGGATTCATTCCTTTGGCAATAATATAATTTCCATCTGCGCTAACTTGAGGATTTCCTAAACTATCAGTAGCATAAATAGGAGGTGTGGGAACAAGTAACTTATTAATATCCAAATTAAATGAAATTTTATTATAACTATCCAGATCAAGTGTAAGACGAGGCCCAAAACGCAAATTAGTAGGGATAAAATCTTTTTGAATATTTGATTTATTATATGATATTTTACTGCCAATATTTGAAATCAGCAATCCCCATGCAAACTGAGCATTCATAGTAGGAAACCAGTTAACATCTTTTTGCCAGTAAACACCTACATCTACTGCGGCCGATATTCCTGCTGTATTTTCTACTCCCTGGGCAGCATATCCAGCTGTTAAATTGGAATAGATAAATCTTCCGGCTACCGACAAGGCAAGATTTTCAGATAATTTCCTGGCATAAGCTCCATCAACAGCAAATTCATTTGGTTTATATATCCCTACAACATTTCCCAGATTATCTGTAAAAGTTATGTTCCCAAGAGAAAAATAAGTCATGGAAAATGCAACCGTCGATATATCATCTAAACGGTGATAATAAGACAGATAAGAAAGGTTTATGTCATTTACAAGATTTTTCAACCATGGAGTATAGGAAATAGAAAACCCACTTTCATTTTGAATAAATGCGTATTTAGCCGAATTCCAATGCATTGAATTCGCATCGGGGAAAGTAGCCACTCCACCGTCACCCATACCACCGGCACGGGCATCAGGGCCAATTAACAAAAAAGGGACAGCAGTAGTAATAACACGACTCCCCGACCCCTGACCGGAAAGGTTATTATATGTTTGCGCCTGTAATCCTGAAAAAAGGAAAATCAATCCTGTAAGTAAGTATAATTTTGTCTTCATAAAATATTATTACACGTTATTAAACGTCGATTTGCAAAACTAACGAAATTAAATCAGGTTTATTATAACTCATTTATCAATTTTTTTGATTATCATCAGGGAAAAAATATCATTTTTGACTGCAAAACTCTGCTTATTCCTGAAGGAAGTGTTACTTTTACTTTATAAATATACACTCCACGATCCAGCTTTTCACCAGAATTCCCTGTCCCGTCCCAATAAATACCGCCGGAATTAAATCCCGAAGGGACAATATCTTTTTTAATAATTTTAACCAGCTTTCCATCCATCTGAAAAATAGAAATTTCCACATGCAGTTGTTCACCGGCAAGATTATGATCAAAGATAAATCGTGAAGAACCGATAGCTGGATTAGGATAGTTCCTTAGCTTTTGAATTATTACTTTTCCGGCAGGCTCAACAACAAATTCAATTTTAGCTGTTGAGGAATTATTATACAAATCCCAAACTCTCAATTTTAAACTATGCTTTCCGGCAGGCAGGTTTTGAAAAGGATATGTCACTATACCTCTTGAGAAACTTCCGTCTGAAGCAACATAATTGGCATTCAGATTTATCGCTTGGGATGTGTTGTTATCCAATGTAGCTGTGATATTATGCCCTATACTTGTTCCAGAAGTATTTATCCCGCTTTCATCTGATAATAAGGCATATAAAACAGGGTGTGTATTAGTAACATTTCCGGAGTGGAAAGTTGAATCGTTTAAATACAATCGGATTGTCGGGCCTATAGTATCCGGCACAGCATGTTCATCAAAACCTCCTACTATTATTTTATTATTAAATCCATGACCATCAATGGTATCATTTGTAAAATAATAATCAATACGCCCCCTGCCATATTGATATGCAATATCTTTTGGAACAACAAACGAAAAATTAAATTTCCCGTTTACTATTGGAGCTTTACCTTGAAACAGCCTGTTTTTCCACATTTTAAAAGTTATTTTTCTACTATCAGGATCTGTTCCCAAGGTAGAGATACTAGTTTCTTTATCATAAACGGTAGGATATAGAGTACCATTAAAGGTTTTTTCAGGTTGTCCAAGACTGTTTTCAACATTTCCCTGAATATTTACACGTGATAAAGCACGAATAGTATCATAGTCATCTATAGACGTAATTTTTGAATTAATTTTTGTTGTTATAGCATTCCATTTTGGGTAAGCCAGTTGCAAAGTAGGATCACCCACTAAAATAAATTTTTTATCATTATCACCTCCTAAAACTTTAGAATTCATTATGACATCCCCGAAACATGGATATGCACCATTTGTTTTTTCAAATAAATTATTATTATAAATAGCAGTATTTAAAGCCAGATTAGAGCTGGCATAGGTAGCTCGAGTAGTTGTAAATAATGCAATTGCACCACCGGTTTTACTAAAGAATGTAAGCTCGCCGGCAGAAACCCTTTTGGGATCGTCATAACGTGTAAACTCACAGGTAGCTGTAATAAACACAGCTAATTTATTATAGTTTGTCCAGGAGTTAATATCCGATATCTGCAGAAATCTTTCATGTCCCAATCCCACTTCCCCTCCATGACCCGAATAATTAAAAATTAATGTTCCTTCATCAATCCGGCTGTCAATAGCTTTATTCATTGCAGGTGCACGCTGGCCGGCAGGAGTAGAAATCTGAGGAAAAGCATCCAGATAAATTTTGTTAATATGAATAGCAGGAGCACGTGTGGCAACAATTTTAGCTAATTTTTCAGCATCATTTAAATGACGGTTATAATCGCCATCATCAGCAACAAAAGTTATTATATTTCTCCATGTCCCAACAGTTTCTTTTGAAGGAGTGACATATCGTATACTTTTATCCACAGCATTTTTTGCTTCCTCAATATTATCAACCGGAAATCGTCCTATACCTATATCAACTTTATCTCTATAACTATTTCCTTCACCGGTATCGAGATAACCATAATAATCGTCTGTAGCGATGGAATTAATGGTATTAAGTGAATTTACAGATTCCCAGCAGGGGACAAAATTCTGGTTATCAGGAATTCTGTTTTTATAATCGTAAGAAGCATCACCAAAGAGTAATAAATATTTAATTCGTTTTCCGGGATCACTGTTATCATAAATTCGTTTTATAAAATCGCGAATAGCGGTAATATCTTGCGCCCCCGATGAAAATTCATTATAAATTTTTGCCGGAGTTGTAACAACTACATTCATATTATCTTTTTCCCTGTGCCATTGTGCCAGCCTTTCCGCTTCCTGAATAAAATCTTTATAAGCGATAATCAGATAATCGATATTTTTAACAGCATGCAAATTCTGATTTGATACTTTTTCAACAAAAACAGGTGAAAAAAAGCTTTTTCCGGTAAAAGCCACAAATTTTTTTACCTGTCCGGTCTCACTCAGGAAAGTATATTTTTGTTGTTGACTTTCACCGGTAAGTTTCATTTCCAATGGCTGAGTAACATTTGATATATCCCAAACCCTTACCGGCTTATCGGAAGTTAGATGATACATAGCTTTTTTATCTGATAAAAATATATTGGTAAAGATCATCTGATCGCCATTCATTATTAACTTGCGATAAACATTTAACTCCAGATAGTCCAAATACCCTACAGAAGAAATATCCGAACCCTGAAAATTAATTTTCACATTTACTTTGTCATTATTAACAGGCGCAAAACTAAAATTTGAAGATGCCCCCTTTCCAACGTCATAACTACTATTCCCTGTTATAGGCATGGAAATAATTTTCTTCAATTCACCGTCAATATCAACTAAGAATTTATTAAAACTTTTAGAATTTGAAGCCAGACTACATTTAAAATAAGCAGGTTTTGTTTTAAGAATATCAGGAAAAGTAAAAGGGAAGCTATAAGAACCATTATTATTAAACACCTCTCCATACCATGTTCTTCCGGTACCACCCAGATTACGTTCAGCAAGCTGATGGACTGCAAAATCAATAAATGAATTTACATTAACATCAACATCTTCATTTGAATAGGAAATATTTTGTATTCTTTTTGCTTTACTGTCGAGAACAGTAATAAAATAATAAGCGTAATCAGAATAATAATTTGTTTGATGGTAAAAATATTTTCCTGCCGGATCTAATTTCCATGTAACGGGCCCACGACCATAAAACAAAATATAATCACCATCATTAATCTTACCATCGCCACCGTCAATAACCTCAATAGCATCCTGTAATAATCCTGCAGGCCTGGAGATATTGCTGTTTTCCGGAAGTACACCTCCGCCATTTCCAAATATTGCAATCTTATCACTGGGAGCATCTAAAGGGAAACCCATATTTTTTAAATCATTGTATGAAATCTTAAAAACTCCCGACCTGTCTATTTTAATTTTAAACCACTGGCCTTTTGACAAAACAGAATTTTCAGGAATCTCTTCATTTTTATATTTTTTATTCACCGCATATTCATCAACTAAAACATCTACAGTGAAATTTATTAATTTTTCATACCGTTTTAGAGAAGAATTCCATCTTACAGGTTTTATTTTTAAAAAGGCATAAGGTTGCTTACGAACTACTGACAAGTAAACATCAATAAAAAAGGAAGTATCAGCGAATTTTTTCCTTTGTAACAATAAAGTTTCTTCGGGTGATGCAGCAATAATTTCTTTATTTGTAAATATAGCTTTTATAGAAGCGTTGGCAGTATGAACAGGAACCATATCCGAAAAAAAAGGAACAACCTCCATTTTATCGAAGTGAGCACCGGAAAAATCAAGTCTGGTCCATTGCTGCCCATTTGGCAATAGCACATGCTGTACATCCTTCCATTTCAATTTTTTAGTTACCGAATAGTTAACCGAAAAACCAACATTAGAAAAAAATAATAAACCAACTAAAAGAAAATAAATTTTAAACCGCATATAACCAGACAAAAATAAGATATCCTATCAACAATATAGAATAAAACGTACGAATTAACGTTTTATTTTAAAAAGATATATTACTAACTCAAAGATGTGAAAAAAAGATATTTATTTATTTTTATTTATTTAAAAAATTTTCAACCTTTGCGAAAATAGATAAAAACTTTAAATTCATTTTTATCAAAAAGAGTTTAAATTTGCAACAATCAAAGATTTTTTAAAGTATTAAATTAATTCTTGTGGATATTTTTAATGAATAAAGCAATAAATAAGCTAAAGGAGAGTTATTACGTTAAAAATAATCTTTTAAACAGATAAAAAATAAATTCTGAATTCTTAATAAAGCATTAAAAAGATGCCACATTAAGAAAAAATATTATTGAAAAAGTAAAAAATCGGCCATATACTATGTTACATACCAAAAGAATAATCATAACATTTATAATAGCAGGTAGTTTCCTGGCTTTTATAACATCTTGTAACAGAGCCTCAACAGGTCAAGTATCACAAACCACCGGATGGGCATATAACAAACCTGAGAACGGTAATTTTCAGGCATCTCCGGTAAGAGAACAGAAAACCGGACCCGGTTTAGTTTTCATCGAAGGTGGTACTTTTACCATGGGTGCAACTGAAGAAACTCCTTTTTATGAATGGGATAATCAACCCCGGACTGTTACTGTGAACAGTTTTTACATGGATGAAACTGAAGTGCGAAACATCGATTACTTAGAATATATTCATTGGTTGCAAAGAGTATACGGAGAAGACTATCCCGGTGTTGTTCAAAAAGCCTTACCCGATACTAATGTATGGCGGGACAAATTAGCTTACAACGAACCCATGGTTGAAAATTACTTCAGGCATCCGGCTTATCACAATTATCCCGTTGTAGGAGTAAGCTGGGTTCAGGCAAATGACTATGCTGCATGGCGTACAGACAGGGTAAATGAAATGCTGCTTATAAAAGCCGGTTATCTGACATATAACCCTAATGAGAAAAATGACAATACTTTTCACACCCAGGCATACTTAGCCGGGCAATATGAAGGCAAAGTTCCCGAAAGAAAAAAGTTAAGTTTAGGTAGAAAGTCAAAAAATGATACCACAACGCATAGAGTAAATTTTGGAGCAGGTATTCTTTTGCCCCGATACAGACTACCAACTGAAGCAGAGTGGGAGTTTGCTGCCTTAGGGCTTGTTGGGAACCGCGTTGGAGACCGTATTGTATCAAGAAAAACTTATCCTTGGAATGGCCAAAGTTTACGAAATAGCAATAAAAAATATATGGGAGAATTCATGGCTAATTTTAAAGAAGGTGAAGGAAACTATATGGGAATTCCCGGAGACTTAAATGATGGAGCCAGCATACCTGCTCCTGTAATGTCATACTGGCCAAATGATTATGGATTATTCAATATGGCAGGGAATGTTAGTGAATGGGTTGCAGATGTATATAGGCCTATGTCCTATCAGGAATTCAGCGATTTTAATCCCTTTAGGGGAAATGTTTTTAAAAACATCAAAAAAGATGCAGAAGGCAGAATTGCACCAAAAGATAGTTTAGGCAGAATTCCATATGTTCCTATAAACCCTGCACAGGCAGCCAATCGTTCCAATTATAACAAAGCAAATAATATTAATGCCGGAGATGGTGATTTTCAATCTACTATCCAGAATAACTGGGTAAACACCGGGCAATCTCAGTTAAATAACTCCACAAAAATGATGTATCAATATGGAGTTACCACATTAATTAATGATAAGTCCAGAGTAATAAAAGGAGGATCATGGCTGGACGGGCCGTATTATTTAAGTCCGGGAACCAGAAGATACATGGATCAAAATCATGCCTCTGCAGCAGTAGGATTCAGATGTGCTATGAGTCGTGTAGGAAGTCCTATTGGCCCATTAAAAAATAAAAGACGTTAAATTAAATTTTTCATTAATTTTAAGGACTGATTTCAATAATGAAATCAGTCTTTTTTTTCATAATTATGACAGAACGCATCTATTCTTTATTTTTAAAATTAAAAAAAGTTTCTATTGATACCAGGGAGGATGTTTCCGATAGTATTTTTTTTGCCTTATCGGGGGAAAACTTTGATGGAAACCAATTTGCGCGACAAGCACTTAAAAAAGGTGCCGCTTATGCAATAATAGATAAACAAGAAATAGTTAATGATAATGATGAAAGATATATTCTTGTTGAAGATGTATTGAAAACATTACAAAATCTGGCTGCATTTCACAGAAGTAAATTTCATATTCCCGTTATTGCCATCACAGGCACAAACGGTAAAACCACCACCAAGGAACTTATTTCGGCTGTTTTAAAAAAAGAAAAGAAAATTATTTCAACCCAAGGAAATTTAAACAATCATATTGGTGTACCTCTTACAGTTTTAAAACTCACAGGACAAACAGAAATTGCGGTTATTGAAATGGGCGCCAACCATCCCGGGGAAATTAAATTTTTATGCAATATTGCACAGCCAACACATGGAATTATAACTAATATAGGTAAAGCCCATTTAGAAGGTTTTAGAAATTTAGAAGGTGTTATTAACACAAAAAATGAATTATATGATTATCTGAGAAATAACCATGGAACAGCTTTTGTTAACTCAGACGACAGGCTGCTAATGACTTTATCAGAGGAAATACCAAGAGTTACTTATGGCACAAAATCTTTACCAGATGGTAAAGGAGAAATGCTGAAAACAGGGCCAAATGTTACTATTAACTGGAAAAAAGGGAATAAAAATATTAAAATTAGAAGTCATTTATTTGGCAGTTACAACTTTTCCAATTTAATGGCTTCTATTGCTGTAGGCATTTATTTTAAAATATCTGAAAAGTCAATTCATGAAGCTCTGGAAGCGTATATTCCAAAAAACAACCGTTCACAGTTTATAAAAACCAAGCATAACACCTTGATACTTGATGCATATAATGCAAATCCGGAAAGTATGAAACTTGCTTTAACCGACTTTTACAATCAATATAAGAATAACTCCGTAATAATATTAGGCGATATGTTTGAGTTAGGAAAAGTAAGCGGTGAGGAACATAAAAAGATAATTGATTTATTAGACCAGCTTCATTTTGATAACGTTTTTCTTACAGGGAAGGAATTTTCAAAAGTTAATGGAAATAAACAATACATAACCTTTAGGACTACTAACGAAATAATTAACTATATAAAGAAACATCCTATAAAAAACAAAACAATTCTTATTAAAGGATCCAGAGGGATGAAACTTGAGGCGTTAACTCCATTTTTATAAATGATTTAGCCACATAAGTAACTTCAAAAAGTAATCCGATTTATTTTATAAATATAAATTTCACTAAACCAGATAATTTTAATGATGGAATATCAAAACATTCTGCAGCCAGTAGGTTACAATACCGGCAATATAACCTACAAATGCAATCCATGATATTTTTTTCATATACCAAATAAAATCTATTTTCTCTATAGCCATAGCAACCACTCCGGCGGCAGAACCAATTATAAGAATACTTCCACCTGTTCCGGCTGCATAAGCCAGCAATTCCCAAAATGCTCCATTTTGCATAAAATGCTGCATAAAAGCGGGCTCAGCAGAAGCTTGTACCATAGCATGGGTCATTGTAGGATACATTCCCATTACGGCTGCAACAATAGGGACATTATCTACTATAGAAGAAAGAAGTCCTATGGCTGCATTTATAAAATATATATTGTGAAGATGCTTATCTAAAAACTGTGCTGTAATTTGTAAATGGCCTGCAGATTCCAGGGCACCTACGGCAGATAAAATTCCCAGATAAAAGAATATTGTAGGAATGTCAACTTTTTTTAAGATGTTCACAACAGAATATTGATTTCTGACCACAGCAGGACTTTTCAAATGAATAATTTCTACTGTTATCCATATAATACTTAAACTAAACAGCATTCCCATATAAGGAGGGAGATCTGTAATCTCCTTAAATACAGGAACAAATATCAATCCTCCAATACCTAATATTAACATTAACATTCTAATTTTAGGATTTGTATGTTTAGTTTCATTTTCTATTTCCGGTTTAGTTACCTTACCTTTAATATACAGTGAAACAACGGCTAATGGAACCAAAAGGCTTACCACACTAGGTAAGAAAACCATTCCCATAATATCTATAGCTGTTATTTGATTTCCAATCCAAAGCATTATAGTTGTCACATCGCCTATAGGAGTAAAAGCCCCGCCGGCATTTGCAGCTATAATTACAATACTTGCAAAAAACCAACGTGTTTTTTTATCATCAATAAGTTTGTTAAGCAGGGTAACCATAACAATGGTAGTAGTCATATTATCCAGAATCCCGGATAAAAAGAAAGTAATAATAGCAAGAATCCAAAGCAATTTAATTTTACTGGTAGTATTAATTTTATCGGTTATGACTCTAAAACCTTCATGTTGATCTACTGTTTCCACAATAGTCATGGCTCCCAGCAGGAAGAATAATATTTCTGAAAGATCTCCCAGATGATCAATAATTTCATTATTGATAATAAAATTTTTCATTTCATCAATAAGGGAGGCTTTGGGGTTAACCTTTAAAAAGTCTGTTAAATCTGAACTATGAACAAAATGATTCCATGCAGGGCTAAATCCAAGGTTAAGAATTTCAGGAACTCCAAAAATATATACAACCCACATTAATACGCCCAATAAAATAGCTATTGCAGCCTTATCTACTTTTAAAGGGTGTTCCAAAGCAATGGCGATATATCCCAAAACAAAAACAATCAACATTAAAATAAAAGGAGTCATGACATAAGATTTAATTAAACATTAAACAAAATCAATCGTGCAAATTTATACTAACCATTAAATAAATGCTCTATGTTTCAGAAATTTAAACACCATATAAATTATACACCTATTTAAATATCAATCAACAAGTTAAAAAGGCCACTTCTCAGAATGAGAAATGGCCTTTTTAATTTTATAAAAACAAACCGGTTATAAACAGTTATCAAAACATTAAAATCTATTTTTAATACTTGTAAACTTGCTGGTTATGAAATTAAATATTTCATATTTACATATGAAATAATAATAATTCCTGCAGCCAGTAAATAAAGATACCGCCAAAATAACCAATTAAAGCCAGCCAGCTAATTTTTTTCATATACCATATAAAGTCTATTTTTTCCAAAGCCATAGCAGCAACACCGGCAGCGGAACCAATAATCAGGATACTTCCACCTGTACCTGCAGCATAAGCTAACAATTCCCAGAAAGCACCATCCTGAACAAAATGATGCATATATTCAGGAGATTGTGAGGCGGCAGCCATTGCAGGAGTCATAATTTTATACATTCCCATTGCCCCGGCTGTTAACGGAACATTATCGACTATGGATGATAAAACTCCAATAGCTGCATTAATACCATAAATACTATGAACGTTTTTATCAAGCCAATGGCTTGCCAAAGCCAGGTGGCCGGCAGATTGCAGAGCAGCTACAGCCGATAAAATACCCAGGAAGAAAAAGATAGTAGGTATATCAACTTTTTTCAGAACCCCAACGACAGATAATTTTCTTTTATCTTCTCCGGATTTATTTTTATGAATCAGCTCAGTAGTAATCCAAATTACACCAAGGCCAAATAACATTCCCATAAATGGAGGCAGGTGAGTTAAAGTTTTAAAAACCGGAACAAAAATCAAAGCACCCACGCCCAAATATAACATCAATTTGCGCTCGAAGGGAGATGTAAACACCTGTGAATCTTCCGGATTTTCCTCTGGTCGTTCAAAAGTACCTTTTAAGTAAATTGAAACAATAGCCAATGGAAACAACATATTAAAAAGAGAAGGCACAAAAACCATTGCAATAATATTTCCGGCTGTCACTTGTCCACCAATCCACAGCATAATAGTTGTTACATCACCTATAGGTGAAAACGCTCCTCCTGCATTTGCAGCAATAACAACCATACTGGCAAAAAACCAACGTGTTTTCTTATCGTCAACTAATTTATTCAGCAGTGTAACAATTACAATAGTAGTTGTTAGGTTATCTAAGATTGCAGACATAAAGAAAGTAAGAATACTTAATATCCAAAGTAATTTAACTTTACTGGTAGTAGTAATTTTATCTGTTATTAATTTAAAACCCTGATGCTGGTCAATAGTTTCCACAATAGTCATAGCACCTAACAGAAAGAAAAGGATTTCACTGATTTCACCTAAATGTTCCACTATTTGATTATCGACGATGAAATACCTGATTTGTTCAACAAGAGAAGCATGAGGATGAATTTCTTTAAAATCAAGAAATGCAGTACTATGCAAAAATTCTTTCCAGGCTTCGCTAAAATTTAAAGAAAGGATACTTGAGCCACCAATAATAAAAACAGCCCATACTAATACACCAAGTATAATAGCTGAGGCAGCTTTATCTATTTTTATAGAATGCTCCAAAGCAATGGCGACATATCCAAGGATAAACACAACTAACATTAAAGTAAAACCAAACATATAACAGTAAATTAAATTAATACTAAGATTTTATAATCGCGCAAAAATAAGGAAAGATGTTAATTGGCAACATATTTACTCGATTTTATATTAAAACAACAATAAATTTATATGCCGTCTAAACAGGAAAAGCAGATATAAAACAACAATGTATTAAAAATGAACAATTACCTTTTTCAAAATTCGGGCAGGGGTGGAAGTGGCAGCCCGGAGGTGCAAAGCGGAGGTGTGCCCGGTAAGGCAGGGCGACCTATGGAGCCCCTGAAAGACCGTTGGCACACCCTGCTTTGCACCGAGGACTATAACGTACAACCCGGTAAGGTTAGCGTTGGCATTTGGCGTTGGAAACCGTGCCCGCCATTTAAGGATAATTATTATTTAATTTTTAACTAAACATGTTTATAATAATTTTTAGATTATTTAGTTTAACTAACAGTACAATGTTTAAAAGCTATATTTATATTTTATCAGATTTATATTTAAGGCAGTTACTTTTACTTAATTTTTAACATCATCAATATTATGGTTGCAAATATTTTGCTTCAAATTAGTGAACCTGCACTAAATCCGGGAATTCAGTCTGCTCAAAAAGACATTTCATTACCGATAATAGACTTATTAATAAAAGGCGGTTGGATAATGGGGTTGCTGGCTATTCTTTCTGTTATAGCGGTATATATTTTTATTGAGAGATATTTAGTTATTGCCAAAGCGGCAAAAGAAGATAAAAATTTTATGAATAACATAAGGACTTTTATTTTGAATGGGAAAGTAGATTCGGCGAAAGCATTGTGTTTAAATAATAACTCGCCAATAGGCAGAATGATAAACAAAGGGATTTCCAGATTAGGCAAGCCATTAAATGATATTAATGCTGCGATTGAAAATGTAGGGAAACTAGAAATATCAGAACTTGAAAAGAATCTTGCCGGATTGGCAACTATTGCGGGAGCAGCGCCCATGCTGGGTTTTTTGGGAACAGTAATAGGAATGATACAAGCATTTTATGATATGTCGATGGCAGGAAATAATATAAACATTGAATTACTATCCAAAGGAATTTATCAGGCTATGATAACTACTGTTGGTGGTTTAATAGTAGGTATTTTAGCGTATATATTTTATAATATTTTAGTAGCAAAAGTCCAGAAAGTTGTTAATTTACTTGAAATAAGAGCTTCGGAATTTATGGATTTATTACATGAGCCTGTAAAATAAATATTTCAATTAAAGTTTTACTATTATGGCTATAGAAACGAGAAATAAAATAGACACACATTTCAGCATGGCATCCATGTCTGATTTAGTTTTTTTACTGCTTATTTTTTTCATGCTCACTTCCACACTGGTATCACCAAATGCTATTAAGCTGCTGTTACCCAGCAGTCATAGCAAGACAATGGCAAAACAAAGTTTAACAGTATATATTAATAAGGCGGGAGAATATTTTGTAGAAGATCATATTACTCCATTAAATAAACTGGAGGATGCCATTACAAACAAAATAAAACATAACGCACAAGCTACCATTGTGTTAAGAGCTGACAAAAGAGTACCCGTTCAGGATCTTGTTAATGTTATTGATGCTGTAAATCAAATTAACGAACATCAGCACAGCAAGCACAAAATAATTCTTGCCACAACACCTCATTAACTATTTTGAACATATGAAACCCGTACAAACTAATAAAAACAAAATATTAGCGTTAGCAGGAACAATAATTTTTCATGCCATTGTGATTTTTTTATTGTTTATATGGGTTTTAAAAACACCTTTACCATTACCTGGAGAGCAAGGTATTGAAGTTAGTTTCGGAAATTCAAATACAGGTATGGGCATAAAATCTTCACAACCCAAACCACAAAAAAAAATCATTAAAAAGAAACCCGTTTCCCCCGTTAAACAATATAAAAAGAAGGTTACTGCACCTAAAAAAATACTCACTCAAAACATTGAAAAAACGCCCAGCATACCCACTAAAAAAAAGGTTATTACCAAACCGAAGAATAAGATTATAAAATCGAAACCAATACCATTAAAAAAAACACATAAGCCGGATACCAATGTAGTTAAAGAAGTTCCAAAAGAAAAAAAAATTGTTAAACCCAAACCTAAAGTTAATAAAAGGGCTTTATTCAAATTAAGAAACAACACGGGGAATACACAACAAGGATTAAAAGCCGGAACAGGGGTTGTTGGCAAGCCTCATGGATTAAATAATAGTAACAGGACTACAGGACAAGGAGGGAAAGGAAATGGGGTTTCATATAGTCTGGGAGGAAGAGGCGCATCGTTTTTAGACAGGCCTGTAGCACGTTTTAATGAACAGGGAACTGTAATAATAAAAATATGGGTTAGTCCGTCGGGAAAAGTCATTCGAGCAGTTATCAATGCCAAAGGAACAAGTATCGTTAATGAAAAACTTAGAGAAATGGCACTGAAAGCAGCGAAAAATTCTCGATTTTCTACAAATCCAACAGCACCACCCGAACAAATAGGGACTATTACATACCGTTTTATTTTGAAAAAATAAATTCCATTATATCTTATTTTTCTTTTTATAAATGGTTTGGCACACCAAAAAAGATAATAAATTTGTAAAATGAATTATTCAGAAACAATAAAATGGTTATATCAGCAACTTCCCATGTTTCAACGTGATGGTGCAGCTGCCTACAAAGCCGATTTGAATAAAACCATTGCAATTTTAAAAGCTATTGATAATCCTCAGGAAGGTTTTAAAGTAATTCATGTTGCAGGAACAAATGGCAAAGGGAGTGTATCGCATTTTATAGCTTCCGTTTTACAGGAAAGCGGTTACAAAACCGGTTTATATACCTCTCCACATTTAAAAGATTTCAGGGAAAGAATAAGAATAAACGGGAAAATGATTCCTGAAAAAGATGTGGTTAATTTTATAGAAAAGAACAAAGATGAAATAAAAAATATTTCTCCGTCATTTTTTGAGATTACAGTAGCGATGGCATATGAATACTTCAAAAATGAAAATGTAGATTTTGCCATATTGGAAACCGGAATGGGAGGAAGGCTTGATTCCACAAACATCTCAAACCCAATCCTTTCAATAATAACAAATATTGGATATGATCACACCAGATTTTTAGGAAATACATTAGAAAAAATAGCCTATGAGAAAGCAGGTATAATCAAAGACGGCATTCCTGTAGTAATTGGAAGAAAGCAAAAAGAGACATTACCTGTTTTTGAAACGGTAGCCGGAAATAAAAATACCAGACTTTATTTTGCCGAAGATCATTTTGAGTTAAAGCAAATACATACACCCTCTTCATTTATTAAGCATTACGATATATGGAAAGACGACTTACTGTACATTGAAAATATAGAAAGTCCATTGGGAGGTGATTATCAGGCAGAAAACATTGCAACAGCTTTACAGGCATTGGATGTATTAAAAGAATCAAAAATTATTTCTACCGGCATTAATGAAATAAAAGAAGGAATAGAGAACACTGTAGATAACACCGGAATAAAAGGAAGGTGGCAGGTTTTAAATACCAATCCCGTAACAATTGCAGATACAGGTCATAATGAGGATGGAATACGATCCAATGTTACACAATTACTTCAAATGGATTTCAATCACCTGCATATTGTATTAGGGATAGTTTCTGATAAAGATTATGATGGTATATTATCACTTCTACCAGGAAGTGCAACTTATTATTTTTGCAAGGCAGATATTCCCAGAGCAATGGATGCCGAGGAGTTAAAAAATAAAGCAGAAGACTTCGGACTGAATGGTAATTTTTATCCTTCGGTAACGCATGCCTACTCCTCAGCTATTAACAATGCAGGAGCAAATGATTTGGTTTTTGTTGGAGGGAGCACTTTTGTAGTAGCAGAAATCATTTAATGAATAAAATATAAGATTAGAAGCAAATTAATAATTAAGAAAATTTACAACTGTAAGGTAAAAAAATCATTTAATTTAAAATGAGTATCAAATAAATATAATAGGATGCAATCTAATGATTTTTTAACTTTGCAAACGTTTTAAAACCATAAAAAAATTTACCCATGAGTATAAAACATCAACCCAAAGAAATCCTAAGTAAGCTTGGGATAGAAGAAATTAATGCAGGCATAAGTACCGGAAGTATCTGGTATAAAAGCGAAGGTGATATTACCACTTCTGTTTCGCCAATTGATAATAAGGAAATTGCGAAAGTTAAAAATGCTACTCTTAAAGAGTATGAGATGGTGATAGAAAAAGCTGAAGAAGCTTTTAAAGCATGGAGAAAAGTTCCGGCACCTGTAAGGGGCGAACTGGTAAGAAAGATAGGGCTTGCCTTACGTGAAAACAAAGAATATCTTGGTGCACTGGTAACATTGGAAATGGGAAAAATATATCAGGAAGGTCTTGGAGAAGTACAGGAAATGATTGATATATGTGATTTTGCAGTTGGCCAGTCGCGATTAATTAATGGTACCAATTTACAATCGGAGCGTGTTGACCACAGGTTATCAGAGCAATATCATCCATTAGGAATAGTAGGACTGGTAACATCATATAATTTTCCTGTTGCTGTATGGGCATGGAACAGTGCCCTTGCCATAATTGCCGGAGATGTTGTTGTATGGAAACCATCTTCAAAAACACCTCTTACAGCTATTGCAACACAAAAAATCATTGAAAAAGTTTTAAAAGAAAACAATATTCCAGAGGGAGTTTTCAATCTTATCATTGCCAAATCATCTGTTATGGGTGATAATTTCTTATCGGACAAAAGGGTACGGTTGCTTTCTGTAACAGGATCTACAGCAGTAGGAAAACGTGTTGGTGGAATTGTAGGAAAACGGCTGGGAAAAACCATCCTTGAACTGGGAGGAAATAATGCCGTTATCATCACTCCAAGTGCAGATATTCAAATGGCTGTTATGTCAACTGTATTTGGAACTGTAGGAACCGCCGGCCAAAGATGTACTACAACAAGAAGAGTTATTATTCATGAAGATATTTATGAAGAAGTAAAAAATAAATTTATTAATGCTTATAAAGGTGTAGTAAATAAAATTGGAAATCCATTGGATGAAGATTATCTTGTTGGGCCATTAATTGACAAGTATGCTGTTGAATTATTCAGCAATGCTGTAAAAGAGGTTCAGAAAGAAGGAGGCAAAATATTATTTGGAGGAGAAGTTTTAACAGGAAAAGGTTTTGAATCGGGTAATTATGTTGTTCCTTGCATTGCGGAAGCTGAAAATCACTTTAAAATCGTACAGGAGGAGACTTTTGCACCAATTGTATATTTTATAAAATACAAGGGAGATATCACAAATGCAATTGAAATTCAAAATGATGTACCGCAAGGCCTTTCATCAGCATGCTTCACATTAAATATGCGTGAAGCAGAAACCTTCCTGTCTTATGCAGGTTCTGACTGCGGAATTGCCAATGTTAATCTTGGGACATCGGGAGCAGAAATTGGCGGAGCATTTGGAGGAGAAAAAGATACTGGAGGAGGAAGAGAGTCCGGTTCAGATGCCTGGAAAGTTTATATGAGACGACAGACCAACACTATAAATTTTGGCTCTGACCTTCCATTGGCTCAGGGTATTAAGTTTGAAATTGATTAAATAAATTTTTCATTATATTAACTAAAACAAAAAATAAATGAAAGTTCAATCTATTTTTCTATCATGGGTGTTAGTTGTTGCTTTTAGTTTCACAACCTTTGCCCAGAAACCAGAAGTAAAAAAAGCAGAAAAAGGATATCATTTTAAAGATGAAATTGTTGTTCCGCATACATCAGTAAAAAACCAATACAGGTCGGGAACTTGTTGGAGTTATTCCGGAATTGGATTTGTAGAAGCCGAAATTTTAAAAAAGACAGGTAAAAGTTATGATTTATCGGAGATGTTCTGTGTAAACCATATGTATTCCGACAAGTCAGTAAAATATGTAAGGCTTCATGGCAAATTAAATTTTGGTTCCGGGGCTGAAAACGATGATGTTTTCCGTGTTATAAAATTATACGGAATGGTTCCTCAATCTGTTTACAGTGGTCTTCAGTATGGTACAAAATTGCCGGTGCAGGGAGAGTTGGATGCTGTTTTGCTTAACTATGTTAAAGCCATTGTAATGGATAAGAACCACAAGTTGACTCCCGTATGGCATAAGGGATTTGATGCTGTTTTATCATCATATATGGGGCCACTTCCAAAAACGTTTAAATATGAAGGTAAAGAGTACACACCTAAATCATTCCGGGATATGACAGGATTTAATCCTGATGAAGTTCTATCTATCACTTCTTTTGAGAACCATCCTTATTACAAGCCTTTTCCTTTAGCAATTCCAGACAACTGGTTATGGGCTAATTATATGAATGTCCCCTTAGATGACATGATGGCCATTATCGATAATTCATTAAAGAACGGTCATAGTATAGCATGGGCTGCAGA
Organism: Bacteroidales bacterium; assembly: GCA_015491905.1. Lineage (GTDB taxonomy): Bacteria > Bacteroidota > Bacteroidia > Bacteroidales > F082 > Sulfidibacterium. Next base: position 54,520 of record WGGC01000058.1, read on the forward strand.
TGTTAGTGACAGAGGTTTTAACTGGAAAAAAGGAGTAGCTATAATTCCTTCACAACATCCAAAATTAAAGGGAAGTGACCAGGCTAAATGGGAAGCCTTAAGTCAAAGGGAAAAACAAAAAGAATTATATAACTTTGATTCTGTTGTACAGGAAGCAAATATAACTCCTGACATGAGGCAAACTCATTACAATGACTATTTAACCACTGATGACCATGGCATGTTAATTGTTGGTATTGCCCACGACCAATATGGTAATAAGTATTATAAAATTAAAAACTCCTGGGGAACTAATCAGAAATATAAAGGATATTTTTATGCTTCAAAAGCTTATGTTGAACTGCAAACTATAAGTATTGGTGTAAACAAAAACTATATCCCCAAAAACATTAAAAAGAAAATGAAATATAAAATCGTTTTCTAAAAATTAAATTTCAATATTTATAAAAAAAGGCTGCAGAATTAAATTCTGCAGCCTTTTTTAAAACCTTTATTTTTTATTTCAGCTCATGAATAACAAGCCCCGATCTAAGTTTAGGTTCGAACCATGTTGTTTTTGGCGGCATAATTTTACCACTGTCAGCAATTCGTATCAATTGATCCATACTTACAGGATACAATGCAAAGGCAACAGCCATTTCACCGCTATCAACCCTTTTCTTTAATTCTCCCAGTCCACGGATACCTCCAACAAAATCAATTCTTTTATCGGTACGTAAATCATGAATGTCCAATACAGGTTCTAAAACTTGCTTTGTCAAAACAGTAACATCGAGGACACCAATAGGGTCGTTATCATCATAAGTTCCTTCCTTAGCAGTAAGTTTATACCAGTTTCCATTCAAATACATAGAAAACTCATGTAATTTTAAAGGTTTGAACATATCTTTACCTTTTGGTTCAATATCAAAACCTTTGGAAAGCCTTGTTATAAATTCATCATTAGACAAGCCATTTAAATCTTTAATTACACGATTATAATCGATAATTGTTAACTGGTCGGAAGGGAAATGTACGGCCAGAAAGAAATTATACTCTTCTTTTCCGGTGTGGTTGGGATTTAACTCTCTCAGTTCTTTACCAACGAGAGCAGCGGCGGCAGTCCGGTGATGCCCGTCAGCAACATAAGTAGAAGGAATTTCACCAAATAGTTTCACAATACGTTCAATTAAATTCTTATCTTTAATAACCCAGAAATGATGGCCAAAACCATCATCTGCGGTAAAATCATAAACGGGGTTATTATTAGTAACAAAATCTTTAACTATATTGTCCAGTTCTTCCTTTTTGGGATAAGTAAAAAACACGGGTTCCATATTAGCATTTGTAATACGAACATGTTTTTTCCTGTCTTCTTCTTTATCTTTTCGTGTCAGTTCATGTTTTTTGATAACATTATTAAAATAATCATCAATGCTGGCACATCCAACTAAGCCATATTGGGTTTTGCCATTCATGGTTTGGGCATAAATGTAAAGATAGTCTTCATTATCTTTCAGCAGCCAGCCTTTTTCCTTAAATTTTTTGAAATTTTCAGATGCTTTTTGATAAACAGCATCACTATACAAACTAATTTCTTCCGGCAAATCAATTTCCGGTTTAATAATATGCAACAGAGAGTAGGGATTTCCCTGGGCTTCTTGCCTGGCTTCTTTTGAATTCAGCACATCATAAGGTCTAGATGCCAGTTTTTCAACAATATTTTGAGGAGGTCTTAAGCCTCTAAAAGGTTTTAATATAGCCATAATGTCCAAATTATAAAAAATCCCGGCAATCAAAAATATGATTGCCGGGAAAAGCTGTTATTAATTTATTATTCTTCAGGTAAGTAGTTATTATTTATACCCATATCAACAGGGGTCTCGTCTTCTTTTTTATAACGGCCATTACCGCCACCATTGCCATTATGTCCATGATATCCATTTCCATTGTTCATCGACCTTTGTAAAGAAGAAATCAAAGCTCCAATCATCTTAGTCATTTCCATTAACTGGGTTCTTGACTCATTTTCATAAGTCTCGCTTATTAAGTTTAGTCCATAAGATAATGTTGTATACACCATGCATTGCCTAATAGAACTTTTAGCCATACGTAAATAATAAATAAATTGAGTTTTATTCCTTGCAGATCCTTCAGCAATATATAAAGCAATATTTCTGGCAGAATCGTTAAAACGCACTGCCAGCTCAGACTTATCAGTATCCGGGAATAAACTTGTAGCATCGTGTAGCCAACTAATGTAATCCAATGATTTGTGATAAATTCTTAAATCCTCAAATCGAAAAAATGTACCGTTACGTTCTTGTTTCTCAGCGCCTTCCATTTTTTCCGTTTTTTGGTTTTCGTTGTACATCATGATTAATAATTTTAATAAAGTTAAATTTAATCACCTTTAGGTGATAGTTAGTAAAATGGTTATTTATAAATATTTAAGATATTAAGTAATTCAAAGTAAATTAATTAACTTTAAAGGTATCAACACCTTTTTCAAGAAAGTCAATTATTTGGTTAGCAGCAGCAATACCTGCATTGATATTTGCTTCTGCTGTTTGAGCTCCCATTTTTTTTGGGGTAAAGAAACATCTTTCAGGAAATTTATCCTCAAAAAGAGATTTCTTATCCGGAGCAATATCTGAAATATAATGGAAAGATTCATTTTCATTCATTAATTTCAAAAGTCCTTCTTCATCAATAATTTCTTTTCTGGCAGTATTAATTAAGGTAGCACCTTCTTTCATACCAGAAAGTAAATCGTAATTTATAGATTTAATAGTTTGTGGTGTTGCCGGAATATGCAGACTTACAAAATCGCATGTACCATACATTTCTTTAACAGAATCAACGGCTTTCACTCCATTTTTTTCAATAATATCGTTAGAAATAAACGGGTCGAAAGCGAAAATTTCCATTCCGAAACCCTTTCCTATACGTGCAACCTGCTTTCCCACATGTCCAAATGCGTGGATTCCCAGTTTTTTCCCTTTTAATTCAGTCCCGGGTGTACCATTAAAATGGTTTCTCACCTGATAAACCAACATTCCAAATATTAATTCGGCAACGGCATTGGAATTTTGTCCGGGAGTATTCATTACCACAATATTTCTTTTTGAAGCTGCTTCCAGGTCAACATTATCATATCCGGCACCGGCTCTGACAACTATTTTCAAATTTGGAGCTGCTGCCATTACGGTGTCATCAATTTTATCACTTCTTATTATAAGCGCATCCACATCAGCCACAGCCTTTAGAAGTTCATCTTTTGAAGAGTATTTTTCCAGAATATTTAGTTCATATCCTGCACCTTTTAATATATTACTAATATTTTCAACGGCTACTTTAGCAAATGGTTTTACTGTAGCAATAAGAACCTTAGTCATGGTTAGTTAATTTTTTAATTATTAAAATATAATTTAACATCATCAGAAATTATTTTTTTTCAAATTCCTGCATACAAGATATTAGAGCTTCAACACTATCCAAAGGTAATGCATTATACAAGGATGCTCTGAAACCACCAACAGAACGATGTCCTTTTATTCCCACCATTCCTTTTTCTGTGGCAAAGTCGAGAAATGCTTTTTCCTTATCTTTATGATCTTCATCCATAACAAAACAAACATTCATTAGTGACCGGTCATCAGTATTTTCCACCGTGCAGCGGAATAACGAATTTCTTTCAATTTCATTATAAAGCATTTCTGCTTTTTTCTGATTAATTTTATGCATTTCTTCAACACCGCCCATATCTTTTAGCCATTTCAAGGTTTGAAGTGCTGAAAAAACAGGCAAAACAGGAGGTGTATTAAACATACTTCCTTTGTCGATATGAGTTTGATAATTCAACATGGTAGGTATTTTGCGGTCTACTTTTCCCAAAATATCATTTTTAATAATAACAAAAGTAACACCTGCGGGAGCCAGATTCTTTTGAGCTCCACCATAAATCAGTGCATATTTTGAAACATCAACAGGACGGCTGAAAATATCAGAAGACATATCAGCCACTAAAGGAACAGGTGAATCAAAGTCCTCTTTTATTTCTGTACCGTAAATTGTATTATTTGTAGTAATATGGAAATAATCTACATCGTCAGGAATGGAATATCCTTTAGGGATATAAGAAAAGTTTTTATCTTCTGAACTTGCTGTAATTTCCATTTCACCAAACAATGTAGCCTCTTTAATAGCTTTTTTAGCCCATGCTCCTGTATTCAGATAAGCAGCTTTTTTATTAAGTAAATTATATGGTATCATAGCAAATTGGGTGCTGGCACCTCCACCAAGAAAAAGTACTGAATATCCCTCAGGGATATGTAGTAATTCTTTAAAAAGTTGTTGGGCTTCATCCATTACAGCCACAAACTCCTTACTGCGATGTGATATTGACATAACAGAAATTCCGGTTCCGGCAAAATCCTTAACTGCTTTTGCTGTTTCCTCTACAGTAAATTCCGGTAAAATAGATGGTCCGGCATAGAAATTATGTTTCTTCATTTGTTTAAAATTTTTTGTTTCTAAGAAATACAAAAAAATTTTGGCACTTTCCGAAACGGCCTTGAAAAAACAATTTCTTCCCTTTATAAATAAAGGTTTTTTTCTACAAGTTCGTTTCTTTCTTTAGTCATTTCAGATAACCTAAATTATGGTGCAAATATAAATAAAGGAATGATTTGAATAAAGAAAAATTAAACTTAGAATTGTTCTATTTAATATCTGAATACAAATATTTTAAATGATTCTTTAAAAAAAACTCATGTAAAAATCATTTTACTTTACTAAAAAAAACACCAAAGAAGGATAGAAAGCATCCCAAGCCCATTTTTTCGCAGAAAATGAAACAGGGTTATGTAATCTTTTACCTTTGTCAGGGCCATTAACGATGCGACCAAATATATTAAACTGATTTCCCCGCTGATCTTCCATTATTAAAGGAAATGAGTTTTTGACAGGTCTGAATGTATCGTTAACAGTCTCTGAAGTCAAAAGAAACGATGTGATAAATTCTTGATTTTTATTTCCGATGATAATCAAGTCCATATTTCCAAAATGAGTTTTGTATATGGAATTCTTATCGGTAAACTGATCATATTTCATTAACATTACCTGTTGTTTCAAAGCCGGAGTTTCTTTTTCCACAATACCATACCAATGTATAGCATCATCTTTAACAGTAACTTTTTTAGTTAATTTAGTCATATTATCTTTTAGTACTTTTCCATTGAAGGATGCTTTTTCAATAGTTGAAAATCGTGTTTTAACCATTGAAAATGTAACCGGTTGTTCCCCAATAAGGGGGCCATGAACACATTTTAACAGCATTTGAGACCAATAACTATCAGTAGTCCTGTCATAGGGCATCAGGTTTTCATTATACAACATACCTGAAACTCCAAATTCTGTTACATGTCCGTTAATGTTTCTATTCCAAATAATTGCACTTGCAGTACGAGGGCAATATGTCACTGAATAAAAGAAATTATTTTTTACAGCATTAACAATTTCATGAGTTTCTAATACCGAAAGCGGAAAAATATACACTGTTGTGTCTATTTCATACATATAAACCCACTCTGAATCTTGAAGAATAGTTTTTTTAAGATCGGTAAACACAGGGCTGTCAATAGATGGTATATTATCCTTTTCAGCATTAGGATTAAGTATTTTATCTTTCGGTATAAGCCAAATATCATTATCTTTCGTTGTCAGTTTTGATTTATCTGTACACCCGGCCATCAACAAAAGTAAGTATACTAACAGTAAACGTTTCATGTGATAATAATTTTATATTTCATTGGCCACATGGAACTTACCAGAACTTGATAATCATTCCCCTGTATATTTTAATGATTTCAATTCTGGACGTTTCATGTGATAATAATTTTATATTTCATTGGCCACATGGAACTTACCAGACCTTGATAATCATTTCCCTGCATATTTTAATGATTTCAATTCTGGACGTTTCACCTGAACAAGTAAAAGTTCAGATTAATTAGACGAAAAAGAGTATAAAAACTTACAACAAGGAGAAAAGAAGAAAAATATCAATCTTCAATAACACGATAAACAGAATCAATTACAGTACCATCTACCCATTTAATAACAGCTACAATTTCATCACTAAGTTTTGGTTTATCAGGAACACCGCAAATTTCTTCAGCTTCCTGTTTTAATTGTTCAATAGTTTTAATTGGCAGGTTTGTTTCCTTGGCTTTAGCAATTAAATCCTGTCTTAAAGGATTAATGGCAATTCCTCTTTCTGTAACAATAACATCTATCATCTCTCCCGGAGCACAGATGGTAGTAACCTCATCGCGTATAACCGGAATTCTATCCCTGAAAAGGGGAACAGGGAGAATAGTTGTTTTACCAAATAGTGTGTTTTGCCACCCTCCTATTCCATGTAGCAGATAGCCATCCGAATGAGTAACAACATTTGCATTAAAATTTATATCAACTTCAGTAGCTCCCAATACAACCACATCGACCATAGATGCAAAATTACCTTTACCGTGATAATTATAAGAAGTAAAAGGAGATGTCCATACATGGTTAGGGTTTTCTCTCATAGACCTGACACCTTCAAGGTCGAAGGTTTGTCCGTCCAGAATATATTCTACCAAACCCTCTTCCAGCATTTCCACAGGATATTTATTACTTCCTGCACGAATAAAGCGGGCTTTCCAGTTATTTTTTCTTAAAATATCACCAAAATAATTTCCAATAGACAAGGCTGTACCACCTGCTCCTGCCTGATAGGAAAAGCCATCATAAATTAGTCCGGTCTGCTCACAAAATTGAGCAGTAAGCTCGGCAATTAAAAGCCTGTCAGGGCTTTTGGTAATTTGTGTAGTTCCGGAAATAATTTTTTCAGGTATCCCAACTTTATCAACCTTAACAACATAATCGACATAATTACCATGAATTTGCCATGGAATAGCAGGAAAAGGCACCAGATTGTCAGTTACTACAATAACCTTATCTGCATATTGAGAATCAGCAAGAGCAAAGCCAAGTAATCCACAGGCTGCAGGGCCGTTAACTCCATTAGCATTTCCAAATGGATCTGCTGTAGGAGCAGCAATAATAGCAATATCAATTTTTACTTCTCCATCCTGAACAGCCTGATACCTTCCACCATGAGATCTAAGCACACCCAAACCATCCATTTTGCCCAAAGAGCAAAATTTACCCAAAGCACCATTCATACTTCCTTCAATACGATTAATAGTTCCATCTTCCAGATAAGGAATAATGTGTTCATGGCATGGGAACGAAGCTGAGGGAAACCATCGAAGGTTTTTAACTCCCATATCGGCAGCTATATCAAAAACCTGATTAGCAATGAGGTCTCCATTACGGAAATGATGATGAGTTGATAATGTCATGCCGTCTTTTATCCCTGCCTTTATAAGTGCCTCACGAAGAGAATCAATTACTTTGTTGCCGTCATCAGGATAATCGGAACAAGAAGCTATTGGAGGCCCATATTTATTTCCGGTAGGTTTATACTTTCCTACGCCCATAAAAGGAACATGTTTTTCTCCATTAATGATAGCAGGAACCATTCTTCCTACAGCATTTTTTACCAGTTTATCATATTTTTTCATTCACTTATCTTATTTTTATAAAAAAGACTACGGCAACAGTCCTAATTTCTTTGCCAATTCAATAGTATTTAAAGCTCTTTTAACAACAGGAGGGTCGATCATTTTTGATCCTAAAGAGACAACTCCAAGCCCTTTTTCATTTGCCTCCTCAAAAGCATGAAAAATTTTTATCGCTTTTTCTATTTCCAGGCTGTCAGGAGCAAAATTTTCATGAATTACCTTAATCTGTCTTGGGTGAATACAACCCATACCATCAAAGCCCATGCCTTTAGAGACCTTTATATTTTCAGCTAAAGCCTTCATATCGGAAACATCAGAAAACACCGAATCTATAGGTTGAATCCCAGCAGCACGCGATGCGTTTACAACCATTGACCTCGCAAAAAAAGACTCATTACCTATATTTGTCCGTTGAGTGCCGATATCTGCAGTATAATCTTCCAAACCTATTGCCATAGCTACAATATTTTTTGTTGAAGTTGCAATCTCATAAGCATTTATAACACCCTTAGCACTTTCAATGATAGGCATCAACCAAATATCATTTTTAATATTGTATTTTTTCTTTAATACAGCAATTTTATCATCTACTGATTTTACTTGTCCGGCGGTTTCACATTTTGGTATCAACACTAAATTAACAAAATGCGGAATAATAAAATCCAGATCCTGCAATCCTCTTTCTCCCTGGTTAATTCGGACCATCCTTTCTGCACCATAAAAGTGTAAAGATCGTAATGCATTTCTGACAAGGTAGCGTGCCTCATCTTTTTTGTCGGGAGCCACAGCATCTTCCAAATCCAAAATTAAACCATTAGGATGATGAATACCTGCATTTAGCATTAGTTTAGGTGAGTTTCCCGGTAAATACAATCTGCTAATACGAAAAGCATCCCTTTCAGTAGGTTGTTTATTCTCAGGTAGCAATGGAAGCAGAAATTCTTTTTTAGTATTAATTACTTTTTTTATTGCAGCCTCAATTCTGGCAGCAAGGACAAAATTAACAGCACCAAAATCTACAATTTCCAATGATGCATGATCAATTTCAAAAAAATCAAGTATTTCTTTCGCAAGAGTTTTAATTTGATTTCCAAATAAGGCATTTACCTTACTTTTAATATTAATTTTAATTCCGCCCGTTTTTTCATGCCAAAACCTGACTCCCACATCAGAACGAGTTTTAGGGCTAATACTTCCTACCCAGATTGGATTTTCCATTATTGTATTTTTTATTTTCCCAATTAATTTACTCCAGTAACCTAAACCATATTTAACATCAATCTGTTAGCGTATCAATTTCTATAACAGGTTTTGCATATTCAGAAAGAGGAAGACATGTACACAGGTTTCTATCACCGAAAGCATCATCAATTTTCCCAACAGGTGGGAAATACTTATTTTCTTTTACCCATTCGAGAGGAAATGCTGCCAACTCTCTTTTATATGGTAAATCATAATTGTCAGAAATCACCATTTCAGCAGTATGTGGAGCATTGAATACAACATTATTCTTCCTCTCAGCTTCCCCTTGTTCTATCAAACGGATCTCCTCTCTTATGGCACGCATAGCCTCTATAAACCTATTTAAAGATTCAAGAGGTTCACTTTCTGTAGGTTCAACCATTAGTGTGCCATGAACAGGAAAGGCCACAGTAGGCGCATGAAAGCCATAATCCATTAACCTTTTGGCAATGTCTATCACCTCAATACCGGCAGATTTACTAAATTCACGGCAGTCCAGAATCA
>WGGC01000059.1 GCA_015491905.1 Bacteroidales bacterium
AAATATTCTTTACTGGTACGGGGTTGTCTGTTGTCAAGCCGTCTGTATTGTCTTGGTTTTTGATAGCGGGGATGCGATTGCTGTACTACTCTTCTTTGTTCAAATTTTTGAGGCTGGGAATATCTTTTAACTGGAATATTGGATCCGCTAAAAGATCTTGTTCTTCCAGCATTATTTGTAATTCTTGAACCTCTGTATTCCGGTTTTTGCAAACGTTCACTATTTTTTAATCCTGCTGAACGGTCTTTTATTAATTGACTTCTATATCTTATTGAGCCGGCAGGCCTCCTGTTTATATTTGTGGCAGTATTATTTGTACTAACAGCAGATGATTTTGATTCTCTACTGGTGCGATTATACAATGGCATAATTCCGCCACCTCCAAAAGCAACATTTCTTCCATTAAACCTGTTTCCTCGATGTCCATACTGAACATTGGATGGGGAAAAGTATATAGGAGAAAAGACTCCATAATATGTAGGGTAGCCCCATGCATATCCTCCATAAGGATATCCCCAATCCCAATAATAGGCACTCAATGAGTAAGGGTATCCCCATCCCCAGCTATTCCATCCCCAATTGTTCCAGCCATAACCATAATATGGAAAACTGCCATAATAATATGGAGAATAAAAAGATGCCCAAATTGGGTCATAATTCCACCCCCAATTATTACCTAAGCTCCAGTTCCATACACTACTTCCGAAATTGGAACTGTTAAATCCCAAACCAACGGAAATATTATTATAGTAGTTATTTTCATTACTACTTAAACTATCGTTTTTAATAAGTTTTGATGTTTTGTTTTGATTTGTTTGTGCCTGATTGAGGCTTATAACCTCTAAATTTCCTTTTTTAGAGGCTACATTATTCTCTGAATTTACATATCCCGGAGGAATCATTTCGGATGGGCTTTGATTAGAAGATGAATAATAGACATCACTATATGGCAAGGATTGATTCATACTGCATCCACCCAAAAGTAAAAAACTAAAGCCTATGGCCCCAAAAAATATAGATTTAAACTTCTTCATGATATTTGGTATTGTGCTTAAATAAACATTGTTTATTTTTGCTGTTTCTTATAAAAAGTTGCAAAGACTATACCAAAATTTAAAAATGGCAAAAAAACTTACAAAAAGAAGTGAAAATTATTCACAATGGTACAACGAATTGGTTGTACGTGCTGATTTAGCTGAAAATTCGGCTGTAAGAGGCTCGATGGTTATAAAACCCTATGGATACGCTCTTTGGGAAAAGATTCAAAGAGTATTAGATGATAAATTTAAAGAAACCGGACATGAAAATGCTTATTTTCCATTGTTTATTCCGAAGTCATTTTTAAGTAAAGAGGCTGATCATGTTGAAGGTTTTGCCAAAGAATGTGCTGTGGTTACCCACTATCGGTTAAAAAACGATCCTGAAAAAGGTATTATTGTTGACCCGGAGGCTAAATTAGAAGAAGAGTTAATTGTCAGGCCTACTTCTGAAACAATTATTTGGGATACTTATCGTAAATGGATTCAATCTTATCGTGATTTGCCATTACTGATTAACCAGTGGGCAAATGTGGTTCGCTGGGAAATGAGAACACGATTGTTTTTAAGAACGGCTGAATTTTTATGGCAGGAGGGGCACACTGCTCACGCTACAATGCAGGAGGCGGAAAAAGAAGCTCAAACGATGTTAAAAGTGTATGCTGATTTTGCGGAGAACTTTATGGGAATTCCTGTGCTACAAGGGGTGAAGTCTCCAAATGAACGGTTTGCAGGTGCTATAGAAACTTATTGTATAGAAGCTTTAATGCAGGACGGAAAGGCTCTTCAGGCCGGTACTTCACATTTTTTGGGTCAGAATTTTGCCAAGGCTTTTGATGTGAAATTTCTTAGTAAAGAAAATAAACTTGAATATGTATGGGCTACTTCTTGGGGAGTTTCTACCCGGTTAATTGGTGCACTTATTATGTCCCATTCTGATGATAATGGATTGGTGTTGCCTCCTAAGCTTGCACCTATTCAAGTAGTAATTGTCCCCATTTATAGAAATGAAGACCAGTTTGTGGCTATTTCAAATAAAGTGGAAGAGATTGTTAAAGCTTTAAAAAACAGAGGTATTTCTGTCAAATATGATAATAGGGATACGTTTAAGCCTGGATATAAATTTAACGAATGGGAACTGAAAGGGGTACCTGTAAGATTGGCTATCGGTCCTAGAGATTTGGAAAACGGAACAATAGAAGTAGCCCGCCGGGATACTCTTGAAAAAGAAATACTCCAAATGGAGGATATTGATGAAAAAGTAGAAAATTTACTCGAACAAATTCAACAAAATATTTTTCAAAAAGCTCTTGATTTTCGTGAGGAA
>WGGC01000060.1 GCA_015491905.1 Bacteroidales bacterium
GATAGCTTACAAAAGAGCCATTGGCGTTATCCAGCTGCATCGCGAATATGGCTCAGAAAGGTTGAACAATGCTTGTCAAAGAGCCCTTTACGGGAACGCCTTAAAATACCATACCGTAAAAAACATTTTAAAGAACAACCTGGACAAAGAACACCTGAGTATAGATAATTTGAATTTAACAGAAACACATATCCCAAAACACGATAACATTAGGGGAGCAGAAACTTATCATTAAAAATCAAAATAAACATGAACAAAAATCAAACAATCGAGAAGATGCGAAATATGCGGTTAAATGCCATGGCAAGTATGTATCAGCATCATTTACAAAACAATCTTTACAGCGACAGCACGCCTGATGAATACGTCAGCCTGCTAACCGATCACGAATGGGAAGAACGGCAAAACACAAAAATACAACGCTTGATAAAGCAAGCCGGCTTTCGTCAAAAGGCAACCATTATGGATGTGGATTTTTCAACGGCAAGAAACCTGGAAAAGAATATGTTTGACCGGTTGTCATCGCTTGATTTTATCAAGAAAAAAGAAAATATTATTCTTACCGGGGCCTCCGGCGTTGGCAAGAGCTATCTCGCCCAGGCTTTTGGACATCAGGCTTGTATGATGGGGCTAAAAACCCGGTATCACATTACAGCCAGGCTGTTCAGCAGGCTTAAACTGGCAAAGGTAGATGGAACATATAACAAAGAACTGGTAAAACTTCAGAAAATGGATTTGCTAATTTTGGATGACTTTGGGCTACAGTCTTTCGATAATCATGCCCGTGACGCTTTAATGGATATTATTGAAGACAGGTTCAATACGAAGTCCACAATAGTCTCATCACAAATACCCGTGTCAGCCTGGTACGATATTATTGGAGAGGGTACCATTGCAGATGCAATTCTTGACAGATTGGTCAACTCTTCACATAGAATTGACCTTAAAGGTGAATCGATGAGAAAAAATATAATGAGAGAGAATTAATGAATTTATTAGTAACATTGCAGGGTCTTTTAAAGTGGCACCCATAGACCGAAATAGCCAGTTACAATTGGTAAACCTTTTTGAGATTGCATACTGGTTGTTATTAGCTGATCTGCTGAAAAAAATAATTAATAGACCTTTTTGGAAATCCTTTGAGTTTGTTTTAAGTACTTATGGAGTAGGCCTTTTAATATGGACTGTTTTTGTTGTTTTCCTGACCCTAAATCTTACCTGATGAGAAAGATAATAAAATTTGCCGTACTGGTTCTAATAGCTGGTTTTTTAGGCTATATGTTTTTTCGGGTTCATTATAAAATTATACAAAAAGATGAAATAGCACAAAGAATCAAAAGCATCCCAAAGTTTTCTTTTTTTAATGCGTTGAACAAAGATATTTTTACAGATGACAGCATCAAAAACGGAGATCCCTGTTTGATTATCTATTTTAATCCCGATTGTGAATTTTGCCAGCATGAAGCAAAACAATTAAGCGCCAATATCCAAAAATTTTCGAATGTCCAAATATTAATGATTTCTTATGTTGATATTTACAAAATATTAAAGTTTAGACAAGAATACCACCTTCAGGATAAGAATATTGCATTTCTTAAGGATACAAATGATCAGTTTATTGATGATTTCGGTGAGTCTTCTATCCCATCTATCTTCATTTACAATAAAAACAGGCAATTAACACATCATTTTATCGGTGAGACCAAAACGGGAGCCCTTTTAAAGTACTTAAACGAATAAATGGACCTCAAGAAAATAAAAAAAACTTTTGTTTTGCAACAGGATTATTCCGATTGTGGTGTGGCCTGTTTGCAATCATTGGTAAAATATTATGACGGAAATATTTCTTTAGAAAAATTACGGGAGATTAGCGGGACAACCAAACAAGGGACAACTTTACTTGGCCTTTTTCAGGGGGCTAATCAAATTGGATTTACTGCGCAGGGGAATGAAGCGGATATAGAAGCGATTAGTAGCTATGGCAAACCGCTGATACTTCATGTGCTACTTAATAAACAGCTTCAGCATTATATTGTCTGCTATGGTTTTGAAAAAGACAGGTTTATTATTGGGGATCCCGGTAGGGGGATTGTTTATTATTCAAAAGCAGAGTTAGATGAGATTTGGAATTCAAAAAAATGTTTGACTTTAGAACCTAATTCATCTTTTAAAAAAATAAAAAGCATCAGGCATGAGAAAAGAAGATGGATATTGAATTTAATAAAAGAAGATTATGACCTTCTTGGAATAAGTGTTATATTCGGAATAGCGATATCCGTTTTGGGGTTGGTGATGGCTGTATTTTCGCAGAAGCTCATTGATAATATACTTCCATCCAAAGATTTGCAGAAATTATTTCTCAGTATTGGTTTGGTCGCTTTCTTATTAATTGTACGGGTCGGCTTTACCCGCACTACGACATTATATGCTGATTACACAAAGTAAACAGTTTAACAACAGGATTATTGATTTTTTTTACAGTTCGTTGTTGTTTCTTCCGAAATCATTTTTCGATTCGCGAAAAATAGGCGAGCTTGTGGCCCGGTTAAATGATACAAGACGTATTCAACGTGTTATAACCCATATCGCAGGTAATTTTATTATAGATTTTTTAGTAACCATAACCTCAATAGCATTTCTGTTCTTTTATTCAAAAATAACAGGTTTTATCGCTTTGCTCAGTTTGCCTTTCTATTTTTTGTTGATTTATCTTTTTAACAAAAAAATTATTAAGGCCCAACATGATGTAATGGTAAGCTATGCAAATAGTGAGGGGAACTATGTGAATACGATGACCGGAATTGCTGCAATTAAAAATTTTAACCGTCAACCGTATTATACAGAGAAAAATAAAACCATTTATGGCACTTTTCAGGATAAAATATTTGATTTGGGGAAAATTGATATTCGTCTTGGCCTTTTTTCAGGTGTCGGAGGAGTAATATTTCTGATGATTGTTTTATCCTATACATCATATCTTGTGTTTAATGGCCTTATGCTCCTGGGCGAATTAATGGCCATTATCAGTATCATATCTTCATTATTACCATCTGTCAATAATCTGGCACTTGTCATGGTCCCGATAAACGAAGCCAAAGTCGCTTTCAACCGAATGTTTGAATTTACAAATATTACACCTGAAACAACTGATATTATTGAAAATGATATGATTACATTTAACAGCCTGGAAATACAGAATCTGTCATTTCGTTTTCCGGGACGTAAACGAATTTTAGAAGATATAAATATTAAACTTAACAGAGGTGAATTAATTGCAATAATTGGTGAAACCGGTTGCGGTAATAGTACATTAGCTTATTTACTGCAAAAATTTTATAAAGCAGAATCAGGAGATATTATCATTAATAACAATAAACCTTTAAATGCTATAAATACAAATACCTGGAGAAGTATTATAGGGGTGGTTCCCCAGGAGATTCATATCTTTAACGGGAATGTAATTGACAATATTTGTCTTGGGGATTCTGAAAAAGAGGCAGAAAAAGTACTTAAATTTCTTGTTGATAATGGATTTGAAAAATTCATAAATGAATTGCCACAGAGTTATTTAACAATTCTTGGAGAAGAAGGGGTTAACCTGTCGGGAGGGCAAAAACAAATTATTGCTTTTGCCCGTGCATTGTATAGAAACCCTCAATTGTTAATTTTAGATGAAGCCACTTCGGCAATGGACAAAGTAACTGAGGAATTCATTACTTCGCTGATAAAAAAACTGAAGGAAGAAATTGCTGTTTTTTATATTTCTCACCGTTTTCATGTTCTGAAAAACATTAGCGACAGGATATACGTTATTGTGAAAGGAAGAATTCAGGCGTTTGGATCTCATGCTGAATTGCTTGGTAGTGATAATCTTTATAGTAAATATTGGAAAGATATTATTTAAACGGTAAAATTTTTACCGTGAGATGTTTTTTTATTTTTCCGTGATATTTCTTTCCGGATCAATAGGGGGAACTTTCGGCGCATACCTTAAACATAAAGAATTGCAAAAGAATAAAATATAATTTTGAGCAAATGTAAAATTTTAGGGTTATGAAAGAAAATATTAAAAGGGCACTCATTTTTGTTGTGGTATTCAATATTGTGGGTGACGGGATACTTTATTTGTTGTCCGCTTCCCAAGTCTCTTTTCGGCATATATTTTTCCTGGGGCTTTTTAGTTCGGTTATTGCCCTTATCCTGTTTTTGTTGATACAGAAAATCTTCGCTTCGCAAAATTCGCAAAATAAGAGAATTAGCAAAACATAATCCCAACCTTTGTGTCGGGGTTTGTAACCCGAATGTAAAAGGAACCGGAAATTATCATTCATTCTTGCTAAAACCGTGTTCCCGTCCAAAAGGATTGCAAATCCTGAAGCTCTTTAAGGGCGGGATTGCAAATCCCGCCCAGCCGTAAGGGGTTTTATTGTGTTGCAAACGGCGGGCGAGAAACAGCCAGGTTGCAGTCCGCCCCCGGCGGACGGCTCTCATAAATTGCCCGTGAATTTATTCACGGGCAATCTATTCAAAGGTAAAAGAATCACTATAGCAAAATGATTTGCGTTCTTTGCGGATGCTTTG
The DNA here is from genome assembly GCA_015491905.1 of Bacteroidales bacterium. Classification (GTDB taxonomy): domain Bacteria; phylum Bacteroidota; class Bacteroidia; order Bacteroidales; family F082; genus Sulfidibacterium. Next base: position 4,582 of record WGGC01000060.1, read on the forward strand.
CGCTTTTAGCGAGAACCTTTAAAAACTATCTTTTTGTACACTGCCAGCCACAAATAGAAAATGTCTTTTGCTTTCCCAACCTTTCAGGTCTGGTCCGACCTGAAAGGTTAACCCCCGTCAAATCCTCTCTTTTGAATTTTTCAGGATATTGTACAGGAACTCCCTGGCTCTAAAAAGTTGTGCTTTTACTGTTCCCAGAGGTAAGTCCAGTTCCCGGGTGATTTCCTCATAACTGTATTCTTTGAAATAACGTAGTTCAATAAGCTTTTTGTAATGTGGTTTTAATTTTTCCACCACCTGATGCATGAGCTCAATTTTCTGAGAGCGGATAAACTGTTCTTCGGGGTCCGGACTGCCGGCCGGAATACGCTTTGACTGATCATCATCCGGATGGTTGGGCAGGCCGTCAACGGCCCGTGTTGATTTGTTGCGGGTACGCATATAATCGATACAGTTGTTGGTGGCAATTTTAAACAGCCAGGTGCTGAAGGCAAACTCTGGTGTGTACTGATGCAGACTTTTAAAAGCTTTTCCAAA
>WGGC01000061.1 GCA_015491905.1 Bacteroidales bacterium
AGTGACGAGGTTACAAAGTGACGAGGTTACAGAGTGACGATGTTACAGAGTCACCAAGTTACTCTACTTTTTACTCGTTGCAAACCAGGACGAAAGAGAAGCATTGAACAACTAAAATCAACTAAAATTGTCACATCGTCACATCGTCACGTTGTGACTCATTAATATAACCCAACTTTCATCCTTGTTTGCAAACGAGGACGGGGGAGGGACGGGAAAGAGTTGTTCAAGGTGATTCAATATAATTTAAGTATGGTTCAAATTGTTCAAAGATTGTTCAACGATAGTTCAAACCTATAAACTATATTAAACAATTTGAACGCGAAGCATTGAACAACTAAAATCAACTAAAATTGTCACATCGTCACATCGTCACGTTGTGACTCATTAATATAACCCAACTTTCATCCTTGTTTGCAAACGAGGACGGGAGAGGGTGACAAGGTTATAAAGTAACAAGGTTATAAAGTGACAAGGTTACAAAGTGACGATGTTACCAAGTCACCAAGTTACTCTACTTTTTACTCGTTGCAAACCAGGACGAAAGAGAAGCATTGAACAACTAAAATCAACTAAAATTGTCACATCGTCACATCGTCACATCGTCACGTTGTGACTCATTAATATAACCTGTTTTTTAGGTGTTTTTGATAAAACTATTACACTGCGGCCGGGATGGGAATGGAAAGCCCACAGGGCAAAAGCCGATGGAGGCTACCGGAGGCGTGGCGACGTTAGGAGCCCCCGCAAACGGTTAGCCGAACACGGTTTTTGACCGAGGACTTGTAATGTACAGCCCGGAATGCCGCCCATAGAAACAATAAAATTAATTACTTTTGCATATATAAACAGGTTTTGTAATGCTGATAAATGAAAAAATGAAAATGGCGGACGTGATTATTCATGATCCGACACTGGTGCCGGTAATAAACCGGTTTGGAATTTACCTGGGTTTTGGTGATGCAACAATAAAGGAAATTTGCCATAAAAAGAATTTGAATGTGCAGTTTTTTATTACTATTATTAATGCGTTTCATGATTCGCAATATTTTCCGGCGCGACAACTGCAAAACTTTAGCGTTGAGTTGATTATTGACTATCTGCAAAAAGCACACCGTTATTTTTTAGAGGATAAATTACCGGAAATTTCAGAGTTAATTGAAGAGACTATTGCTGATACAACCGACCAAAGGAGTCCGTTTATGGTTATTTTGAAATTTTTAACCCGCTACAAGGAAGAGTTAACACGACATATAGGACGTGAGGAAGAAACTGTATATCCTTATGTTTTGAAGCTAAACGCGGCATTATTATCGGGTGAAGTGGATGATGCTTTGAAGAAACAGGTGCAGAATATGCCCATTGAAAAATATGAGGCTGAGCATGAAAATGTGGAAGCTAAGATATTTGATTTGAAAAATATTATTATCAGACATTTGCCGGTACCTAATAACCAGAGGTTATGGTATAAAATTTTGCGGGAGATATTTACGCTTGAGAAAGAATTGAATGAACATGCCCGTATTGAAGATTTGATTTTAGTTCCTAAAGTGGAAATTATGGAACAAAAGATTTTAACGGGTAAGTAAAAGTTATGTCGCAATTTAAATCTGTTTTACTTATAGAAAAAACATATCTTATACAAGCCGGGCTGGAATCGGTTATCAGCGAATTACCTGGTTTTATTGTTGCAAAAAGTTTTTCCGGTGAGGAAGTGAACCTTGCTGTGCTTATAGAAAAACAAAATCCTGATTTGGTGATTGTTAATCCTGCATCATTGAATGGATCGCATACTTTATTTTTAAATTATATCGACAAAAAATGTAATTGTATTGTTTTAGGTTTGATGCCTAAAGATACTGCTAAAAATATAAAAAGTCATTTTAAGGAAATTATATTTTTTTCTGATAATAAACTGGAAATACAGAAGAAAATTCAAGATCAGTTTAAAAGATTTTATCCTGAAGAAAATAAGTCGCCGGCTTTAAGTAAACGTGAAATAACAATTTTAAAACAGGTAGTGCTGGGTTTAACAAATCAGCAGATTGCAGATAAGCTGTTTATAAGTGTCCATACTGTTACTACGCACCGTAAAAATATTAACAGAAAACTGGGAATTAAAACCGTTTCGGGGTTGATGGTTTATGCATTGATGAATAACATTGTTAGTTTGGACGATCTGGGTGATAATTTTTAGATGTTATCAAAATAAATATAAATATGTCTTTTTATGCGTAAATAGCCTTATATTTTACCGGCCGCATGGAATTTACCATGATTGAATAATCATTTTTCCGAATTATTTAATAATTATTCAATCATTGACATTTTATTTATACACTAAAAAACTGTACTTTTGCAGCAGTTATTTTTATTCAATCTAAATTATTAATAATGAAACCTATTGGAATATTTTACGGTTCTACCTATGGTATGACGGAAAAAATAGCACATAAAATAAAAAATGCATTTGGAGAATGGCCTGTTGATATACACAACGTTCAGGATGTAGAAGAGGCCTCAGAATTTGATAAATACGAAAATTTAATTTTTGGAACCTCGGCATGGGGTATTGGGGAAATGCAGGACGACTGGGAACGGGCAATAGTAAAACTGGAAGATATTGATTTTTCCAAAAAGAAATTAGCTTTGTTTGGCTTGGGAGATCAAAAAGAATATCCGGAGAGTTTTGTGGACGGGCTGGGAATTTTATACTGCCGGTTAGAGGATAAAAATTGTGTTGTAGGTTACTGGCCTACCGATGATTATACCTATTATTTTTCACTTGCTGATAAAGACGGTAAATTTGTAGGATTAGTAATTGACGAGCATAACCAGCCGGAAAAAACTGATGAACGTGTTGAAAAATGGGTAAAGCAACTTAAAAAAGACTTTGTTTGAGCGAAAGATATTAAATTGACATGATATTCATGTTAATAATTTAGTGTTGAAGTTGTTTAAAGTTCAGGGTTTTTTGCTCTTGATAAGATACTCTAAAAGAAAAAATTACATCTAAAATTTCAATTGTTATTTTTGTTTAAAAAAAATTATTAAACGGTTTTCCTTCATGCCTTTGGCATGAAGGAAAAC
>WGGC01000062.1 GCA_015491905.1 Bacteroidales bacterium
AAACTTATGACTATTGTAAGCAAAGTATTGTTCGTACAAGAACAACTAACCGATTTATTAAACAGACAACAAGACCCGGCCATCTCTATTATTCTTGGAAATGGAAATAAAGATATTGACAGAAGGGCTTTGAAAATTTTATTTAAAGATGCGATGAAAGAAGTTCAAAAACAACTTCAGTCCCGTGATTATAATAAACATAAAATTCAAGAAATAGAGGAAAACATTGAAAAAGAAATTGAAGAAACAGATCTTCCCTCACAACTTAAAGGTCTTGGTATTTTTGCTTCAGAACAAGCTGTAGATATTCTTTTGTTTCCTTTTGATGTAAGCACGAAAATAGTTGTGGATAATCATTTTCAGGTAAGGGATTTATTATTCGCTGTTAATCGCACCTTTCAATATGATATAATTCATTTAAGCAAAAAAGATACCAGGTTCTTTAATGGTTATGGCCCAGATATTATTGAGATAAAATATCATAAAGATTTTCCTCATGGGATTCAAACCTATCTTGAAGATCACTGGACCATAGATCCCATGTATATGAAAATGCATGCGCTTACAATTTACTCTAAAAAAGTAGATGATTTTTTACGCCTGCATACAAATATGAATAAACCATTAGTAGTTATCGGTGATCCTGAATTAATTGGATATTTTCGTAAAGAAACACGATATCCTAAAAGAATTATTGCTGAAGTTCATGGTGATTACGAAGCGGCTACACTTCCGGAAATAAAAAAACATGTTGATTCTGTTTATCCGGAAATGTTAAAAAACTGGCAGATTCAATTATTGAAAAAGAATCAACATTATATTGATGCTATGCAATATGCAGCAGGGATTAAAGATGTTTGGAAAGCTGTTTTTTTACGTGAAGGATGGATGCTGATTATTGAGAAAGACTATACTCAATCAGGATGGAGTTATAATTCCGGATTGAGGTTTTCTATAGATGAAGAAAAAACTGACGGTCAGTATCATGAAGATGCAATTAATGATTTAATAGAAATGGTTTTAACTACAGGTGGTGAAGTTTGTTTTGTTGATTCTGGTATGTTAAATAAATTTGATAAAATTTTATTAATTACCCGGTACTAAACAATTTTGAGTGAAAGTTGTGAAGAATTGTGATCTTTTTGATGATAAACAAAATGGATTTAATACGATTATAAATACTGTTTTCAAAAAATATTAAGGAAGAAATACTTTAGTAGAAAAACGGTTGGTTATCATCAATCTTTATTCTGATAATTCAGATTCCCTTTTTAAATAATTCCAAAATCCAAAATTTCTTTAAGTTTGGAAAGCATCTTTGTCAGATAAATTATTTTTCATCAAAAAATTAAGAAAATGAAAAAATTAGCATTTCTATTGGTACCCGTGATGTTGCTCTCACAAAGTTACGCATAAACAACAGTAAAAAATAATACGAATCTCTATCAAAATCTGGATCAGGTTTTATCTCCTTTTGAAGTCATGACTGAGTATGTCCTGAATAATAACAGCGAAGGCATGTTAAAAATCACAGGCCGGGTAACCGTATAAAAAAGCAATGATCTTTAAACAGGTAATGTCTGCTGAAAATTACAGTATATTTAAACAGAAAACAAAAGATATGCAAAAATATGTGGCGCAGCACAATTATAAAAAAGTGGCATTACTCTCCAGTGAATTTTTTAAATCTAATATTTGTCATTTTTCTTTATGCTGATAAATTAAAAAGACAAATCAATATAGAACATCTGGACTATATGGATAATGAAGTACGCCATAGCATGGTGTCTGATGAATTCAAATGTTAGCGCGGTCATCATCGGTGCCTCAAAGTCCGAACAAATTGATGAAAATATGAAAGCTCTGAAAATTGTTCCCAAATTAAACAAAGAGTTTCTAAATAGAATTGATATAATAATATTCGACAAACCGGCATCTGAAATGGATTGATTCAGGATAATAAATACCAGGATTTTGTAAAAATCTATGTGGCGGTAGTGTTATATCTAACATATATTTTTATAATAGTATCAATAAAAGAACGTTTACGTAACATAATCACATCATTTATATTCATTAACTGATTTTTTATATTATTTTTTATTCCCGTAATAAGTTTAATACTATCAACAAACAAGTTTACAAAAGTTTTTGAGTGATTGTAAATCTTTTTGTTTTTTCACACTTAGATAAGTGTTAGTCCTCAAATGAAATTCCTGTACTTTGTTCTGTACGCATAGTTATAAAAACACATCGATGTATATGCCTTTATAAATAATAGATATAAATATATTTAAAGTTCAGGAAAGCCTCTAACAAAAAACCGTTCAAAATTAGCTTTTGAACGGTTTAACAAGTGATCCAGGCGGGATTCGAACCCACGACCCGCAGCTTAGAAGGCTGCTGCTCTATCCAGCTGAGCTACTGGACCAGTATTTTTGAATTAAGAAACTTTTATGTCTCCTTTCAAAAAGATGCGCAAAAATATAAAATATCTCGATTAATCCTCAACAAAATCCTATTTTTAATAAAATTAAATTATTCTTGTGTTTTACATCAAAAAAAAGAAAATGTGAATTATTAACAGTCACTCCTTTTATCCTAAAAAAATTATATATTTGAAGAATATTATATATCATAATTATAAGTTTTATGATAAATATTATAAATTGAAACTCCAAATCCAAAATCATGCGTGACGGTCAGAAGGAAAAACAGGAAAACAACGCGTATATTTATCAATATATCAACAATCTTGAAAGCTTACTGAATAATCAGGAAAGTTACATTTGTACCATTGATAAAAATTTTCAATTAATTATTTTTAATGATGAGTTTATAAAATGGGCTGCTTCACTCAATAAAATTCCGGTTAAAGGAATGAATATTTTGGAAATTTTACCTGAGGCAAAATGGAAAAGTAAAATCAAAAAAACTTTTAAAGGAAATAAAGTTACTTTTGATTTTACTGAAAAAATAAATGGTAAACTTTTTTATTATAAAGCGAGGTTGAATCCTATCAAAAAAAATAAAGTAATTACCGGTACCTCTATATTTATAATGGATATAACATCTAAAAAAAGAATAAAAAAAGAATTAGATAAAAGTAAAGAAATTTATTCCGGATTATTCCAGTCTATAGATAGCGGAGTAGCCATTTTTAAAGCCATTAATAACGGCGAAAATTTTATCTTTAAAGATTTTAACCCTGCAGCTGAAAAAATTGAAAAAATTACCAGAACAGAAGTTATAGGTAAAAAATTAACAGATATTTTCCCTGAAGCCAAAAATCATGGCTTTTTTGATGTCTTTAGAAGAGTATGGCAAACAGGTTCCCCGGAAAATTTACCCTCAACGTTTTACAAAGACAACCGCATCTCGGGTTGGCGCGAAAATAATGTCTTTAAATTAAGTACAGGAGAAGTGGTAGCTGTATATAAAGATGTTTCGCTACAAAAACAATATGAGGAAGAATTAAAAGAGAATGAGACAAAGATGCGGAGACTTTTCGAGGAAATGAAGAAAACCAAAGAAAGCTACCAAAAATCCACCTTGTTAAAAAATGCAATTCTGGAAAGCCCTCAGGGAATTATTGTTTTTGCCCTCGACAACAAATACCGCTATATCGATTATACTTCTTCACACAAAAAAACCATGAAATCCATTTGGGGTGTCAACATTCACCGGGGTAACAATATGCTTGATTTTATTAAAAATACTAAAGACAAAAATAAAGCTAAAGCAAATTTCGACAGGGCATTAAAAGGAGAAAGTTTTATACTTCATGAGGATTATGGCGATGAAAACCTGAAAAGAACATTCTATGAAAATCGTTATGGTCCTATTTTCGACCAGAATAAAGAAAAAATTATTGGTTTGGCGGTTTACGTTATAGATATTACTTACCAAAAAGAAATTGAACTAAAATTGCAACAAAGAATCAATGAATATCAGGTTTTAAATAAAAAATATAAACAACTAAACGAAGAACTAAAGGAAAATTACACTGAATTGGAAAAAATTAATATTGAACTAAATATTGCTAAAGAAGAGGCGGAAAAGGGTGATCGTCTTAAAACTGCATTTTTACACAATATGAGTCATGAAATCAGAACTCCAATGAATGCTATTTTAGGGTTCAGTGAGTTACTACCCTATGTTAACGACTCGCCGGAACTCCAAAAAGAATACATAAAAGATATTAAAGATAGTGGAAAACGAATGCTTGAAACTGTTGACAACCTCATGGAAATGTCTATGTTGGAATCCGGACTGATACAACTTTCATATTCTGAAATAAACATAAATAAATTATTACTGGAAAGAGTTAATTATTTTAAAAAATATGCAGATAATAAAGGTTTAAAAATTATTTTGGAATTACCCGAATCTTCCGAACCGATAATTTTTAATACAGATAAAGAAAAATTAATTGTTATTCTTAACCATCTTATTGGAAACGCGATAAAATTTACATCAAAGGGATATATTAAAATAAGTTGCAAAGAGTATAGAGATAAATTAAAATGTGTTATAAAAGATACAGGTATCGGTATTTCTCCTGATAAATCTAAACTAATATTTGAAAGATTTATTCAAGAGGAAATGGGAAATGATAAAATGTTTGAAGGAAACGGATTAGGTTTATCCATTGTTAAATCATTGGTAGAAAATTTAAAAGGCGAAATTGATGTTGTTTCTCAAAAAGATAAAGGTTCAGAGTTTTATTTTATTTTACCCAAAGGCTCTAACAATAGCAAAAAACAACAACTACACGAAGTTAAACCTGATAACGAAGTTAAAATATTAATTGGCGATAATGAGTACACACCGGCTTCACTGCTTAACTTAACCCTTAAAGAGTTTACTAATGAAATTTATCACGCCTCCAATGGTAAATTGGCTTTGGAAATCCTTCGACAAAATCCTGATATTAACCTAATTATTCTTGATACAGACCTTCCTGATATGACCGGATCTTCAGTTGCTAAAAAAATGAAAATGATTAATAAAGACACCGTAATTATCGGCCAAACAAATATGCCCATATCCAACAATCCTGATAACTTTTTTGAACCGGGTTTTGATAATATTATCCCAAAAAACATCTCACCTGATAAACTATCAAAAATTATCAGGAATATTTTTCAGTTACACAAAAAATAAATTTTTTATCAGACAGAGTTTAGATTACACTCCTTATAAATTGTAAATTTCTATATCAAACCGGCTGTTGCCAGTAAATTTTCCATTTCATTTTGTAATTCCCTGGTTTTTTCTGCAGCTCTTTCAGCGAAATCCTCTCCTGAAGAAGCATAAATAATACCCCGTGAAGAATTTATAAGTAACCCACACTGCCGGTTCATTCCATTTTCAACCACACTTTTTAAATCACCTCCCTGTGCTCCTACTCCCGGAACTAATAGAAAATATTCAGGAATTATTTTTCTTATTTTTTTTAACTCTTCTGCTTTTGTGGCTCCTACAACATACATCAATTGATCTACACCTGCCCATTTTCGTGAGGTATACAGAACTTCTTCATATAGTCTCCTGCCATTAACACCTTCAAAATATTGATAATCGGAAGCACTCTCATTGGAAGTCAACGCCAACAAAACCGACCATTTATCTTTATATTGTAAAAATGGTAAAACAGTATCTTTTCCCATATATGGTGAAAGCGTAACTGCATCTGCATTCATATGTTCAAAAAATGTTGCAGCATACATTGCCGAAGTATTCCCAATATCACCACGCTTGGCATCAGCAATAACCAATACATCCGGTGACTTACTTTTAATATAATCAATAGTTCGCTGTAAACTATTCCACCCCTCAGTGCCGTCTGCTTCATAAAAAGCCATATTAGGCTTATATGCTACAGTATAAGGTATAGTAACATCAATAATAGCACGGTTAAAAGCAAATACCGGGTCGGCCTCACCTTTTAAATGTTTGGGTATTTTATGAATATCAGTGTCTAGTCCTACACAAAGAAAAGATTTTTTCTTTTGTATCTCCCTGAATAGTGCTGCTGCATTCATAATGGCCGTCCGTTCTAATTGAGGAATATATGCAAATAGTTAATTTTCAATCTCTGCTTTTAAACGTTCGGCATTTTCTGCCATCTGCAACTTGTCAATCAATTCCTGAATGTCCCCGTCTATAATAGATTGTAAATTATACAAGGTCAAGTTAATACGGTGATCAGTAACACGTCCCTGTGGCCAGTTATATGTTCTTATTTTTGCCGAACGGTCTCCGGTAGCCACCATCGTCTTACGTTTAGAAGACATCTCTTCCAGATATTTGTTATACTCCTGCTCATATAATCTGGTACGTAATACTTTCATCGCCTTTGCCAGGTTTTTTATCTGCGACTTTTCATCCTGGCATGTAACCACTAATCCGGAAGGAATATGTGTCAACCTAATGGCAGAATATGTTGTGTTTACCGACTGACCGCCGGGCCCTGAAGAACAATAAGTATCTTTTCTTATATCTTTATCATTAAGTTCCACATCAAATTCATCTGCTTCCGGCAACACAACTACACTGGCAGCCGAAGTGTGAACCCTTCCCTGAGTTTCTGTTTTCGGTACCCTCTGCACACGATGCACTCCCGACTCAAATTTCAATGTACCATAAGCGCCATTGCCAATTACATTAAATACAACTTCCTTAAAACCACCGGCTGTACCTTCATTCATCTCCACAACTTCAACTTTCCAGCCTTTGTTTTCACAGTATTTTTGATACATCCTGAACAAATCACCGGCAAAAATAGAAGCCTCATCACCACCCGTTCCGGCACGTATCTCCATCACCGCATTTTTATCATCCTGAGGATCTTTAGGTATCAATAAAAGCCTTATCTCTTCCTCCAGCTCCTCTTTACGTTTTTCCAGTTCATTCAACTCCTCTTTGGCCATTTCCTTAAATTCCGCATCCTTTTCTGTCTGCAAAATCTCCCGGGTACTCTCAATACCTTCCAATAAACCCTTATATTCCTTATACGCCTGTACAACAGGCTCCAAATCCTTGTAATCTTTATTCAACTTCACAAAATTCTTCATGTCCTTCATTGCATCAGGATCACTCATTTGCTCAGCTATCTCCTCCCACCTGTTTTTTATTACCTCTAACTTACCTAATATTTCCACGATTAATTATTTTGAAATGCAAAAATAACAAACAAAAAGGAATATTCCGCCACCTTGCTGCCTATCATATAAATATAATTGATTTTGTAAACTTTTTGGGTGGCCTCCGTTTCAAAAAACGGAGCCGTGCTGTACGTTTTAGTGCCGGCCACAAAAGCTGTGTGCCGCATCTGCTTACGGGGCGCTCCTTCGTCGCACCCTCCTGCAGGCGGCACATCATCTTTCGTAACCGGCAGCTGTCACTTCCATCACTGCCACAAATCCTTCATTCTAAAAAATAAAAGAATAAAAAATATTTTATTCCTCTTCAAATTTAATTACCTGGGTAGGACAACTGTCAGCAGCATCCTTAATCTCATCTTCATACTTTGAATAATCTACCCCTTCTTTTACTACCATTTTATCCGGCACTTCAAATACTTCCGGACAAATAGATTCACAATCCCCGCAGGATATACATTCATCTTCACTCTCATCGAGCCATACTTTTTTAATTGCCATAATCTTAGTTTTTAAATTTAATAATATGCTAAATTAAATACTTCTTCGTTATGAAACATTTAATTTAACATAATTTTATAAAATTTAATTTTATTATTATATCCCTAATATTTTGGCATTTACAAAAAAATCAGAATGAACATTAATTTTAATCTGCCTGGATATCAATTCACGAGTGGTTACTTTTGTTTGTAATTTAATGGTATCACTTATAATATATTGTTTCAAATTAGCATTCGAAACTTCCAGACTAATAGTCTTTAATCCCGTCTTGGGAATATTATATAACCATGCAATTTTTACTTTTGGTAAACTACTGGTACTCATATAAATTTCAATATCTTTCAAGAAGTTAAAATTTGCCGTAGATGGAGAAGCAATGGTTAAATCCATTTTCGTCAGGTTAATTATATCAATTAAATTTTTATGAGTATTATGAACCTGAAATTCCGAATTAGAGTTAGTGGCAATGTCGGGGGTGGGAATATCAAAAGGAAGATTAACTCCCAAGGTAGCAGGTATAACAACCTCTGTATCGTACTTAATATGAAATTGTGTTAGCTTATCTAATACTTTACATCCCGAAAATGCCAGCAACACAACAATACCAAAAACAAATATCACTTTTTTCATACAAATTATTTTTTAGCAAAAATAATTTTTTATTGTTATATATAACAAAATTAAATGTATTAAATTTTATAGATAAAAAATTATTCATTCAAAATTACTTTTTGTTTCTTTGTACTTACTTTACTTTATTAAAAAAACACTTTATAAATAAGCACCTGATGTCCCAATTATGAAATTAAAATTTACCCTTTCTATATTTCTGATTCTTAATTTATCCTTTGGATTTTCACAAACTGTAAAAACTAAAGAAACAAAAAAACGGCCCTCCGTCGGATTGGTTTTAAGTGGTGGCGGAGCAAAAGGTTTTGCATATATCGGTATTCTCAAAGCTATTCAAAAAGCAGGACTCCCAATAGATTACATTGGCGGAACCAGTATGGGAAGTATTATGGGGAGTTTATATGCTTTAGGTTATAATCCGGATACTATTACAAAAATTATAAAAGCACAAAACTGGAACAGGCTTCTTAAAGATAAACCGGAAAGAAAATACCTTGCCTTTGAAGAAAAAAGTTTTGCAGAAAATAATATTACTGAACTACCTTTTACAGGTAAAAAAATTGAACTTAAAGCCTCTCTTTATGAAGGGCAACAAATTAATCTGCTGCTTAATAAATATCTTTCGGTAGGTTATAAAACCACTGATTTTTCTAAGCTGCCTACTCCGTTTTTATGCATGGGAACTAATATTTTAAACGGTAAATCTGTATTATTAAATTCCGGTTACCTTCCTATGGCTGTCAGGGCAAGCATGTCTATTCCGGGATATTTTGCTCCTACACATTTTCAGGGTAAATACCTTGTTGATGGAGGCGTAATTGATAATTACCCTGCCGTACAAGTTAAAAAAATGGGGGCTGATTTTATCGTTGGAGCAGATGTACAACATGGACTTATAAAGAATATTAAACAGCTGAATTCAGTAACAAAAGTTTTGGAACAAATAACCAGCTTTGCGAGGGTTAAAGCCAACAAAGCCGGCTATAAAGTAACCGACTTATATATGCCCATCAAAATGAAATATGAAATGATGGACTTTGACGACTACGACTCTATTATTGCTGTTGGTGAACAAGCTGCAAAAAAATATTATCCTGCCTTAAAATCACTTGCCGACTCACTTAATGCCATTGAGTACCGTCCTGTTAAAAAGTATAACACAAAACCACTGGATTCACTTAATATAAATCAAATTTATTATGAAGGATTTCATCATATTACTAAAAAACTCCTTGATAATTTCTTTGCAGGATTTCGCCATTCCAGTATTTCAGTTGCCGAACTGGAAGACAGAATCCGGCTTGCCTATGGTACATCTTATTTTAAATATATTAACTATGAACTTAAACTCAATGGTAATAAAACAGATTTAATTATAAAAGTAAAAGAAGCTAGTCCGGGTGCCCTGGGAATGGCCGTTCATTACGATTCGGATTATCAAGGAAGTATACTCTTAAATATGGCTTTAAGAAACCGTATTGGAAAAAACTCAAAGATGTTTATTCAAACGGTATTAGGAGTAAATCCTCGATTCAGACTTTTATATTTAATTGATAAGGGTTCCCATTTGGGGATTGGAGGGAAACTGGATATATTTTCATTTGATTTTGATAAATTTCGTCAAAATATTCGTATTACGAACTATCAATTTACCAGTTTTTCAGCTTCTGTTTTTGCCAATGCAAATCTTTATAATTTATACAATCTGCGTACAGGAATTAAATTTGAGCGTTTCCGGTTTAAAGAAACTTATGTTCAGGATTCTTTAGGAAAATATGCCGGACATATTACCTCTTATGGAAATATATTTTTCTCATTCAATGCTGACACCTATGACCAGGCTTATTTCCCAAATTATGGTTTTCAATCTAGTCTGAACTTTAAATATATTTTTAATATCACATCTGAAGACAAAGTTCCATTTTTTAGTAATGCACCAATTATTACATTTAAATTTAGTCAATTCTTTCCAATAAATAAAAAATGGGTATATAATTTCGGACTTTATAGCGGTGTTACCATTGGAAACGGCAAAATACCAATTCAGCATCTGTTTTATCTTGGCGGACAGAACCCTAAAAATTATTTCCCAAATTTTGTTCCTTTTAATGGACTGCGCTTTATTCAGGAAACAGGAAAAGACATATTAGTCTTACGATCAAAAATTCGTTATAATTATTTCAAAAATCTCTATATTTCAGCTTCGTTAAATGCCGGTAACATTCAAAATGATCTAAAAAGTTTTATATTAAATACCGACTGGATAATCGGCTATGGAGTAACATTAAGTTACAACAGTTTTATAGGCCCTGTACAGATTTCCTTTATGCAGTCTAACAAACATTCTAAACCAATTTTGTACTTTAATCTTGGATATTGGTTTTAGTATATATCCATGACATAGACATTTTGTCATTATCGTTTATATGGCACAAGGTTTGATTTCATATCATCCAAAAAAAAAATTAAAAACTTAAAAATATGGCAACAACAAAAGGTAAAATCGGAATACAAACCGAAAATATTTTTCCGATAATCAAAAAGTTTCTTTACTCCGATCATGAAATATTTTTACGTGAACTGGTCTCCAACGCAGTAGATGCAACACAGAAGTTAAAAACACTGGCTTCCCTTGGAAAAGTAAAAGATGAATTAGGAGACTTAACCATTCATGTTGAAATAGATAAAAAAAATAAAACCCTTACTATCCGCGATCGCGGTATCGGAATGACAGCTGATGAAGTAGATAAATATATTAATCAAATTGCACTTTCAAGTGCTGAAGAATTTGTGAAAAAATTTAAAACTAAAACTGAAGCTGAGAAAAATGCAATTATCGGCCACTTTGGTTTAGGATTTTATTCTTCCTTTATGGTTTCAGAAAAAGTTGAAATTAAAACCAAAACATACAAAAAAGGTGGTGCTACTAAAGCTGTACGATGGGAATGCGACGGAAGCCCTGAATATATAATGGAAGAAATTGACAAAAAAGATCGTGGTACCGATGTCATTCTGCATATTGATAAAGACAATACCGAATTCCTGGAAGAGTATAAAATTAACGAACTGTTGAATAAATACTGTAAATTTTTACCTGTTCCTATTCAGTTTGGCTTTGAAACTATTCAGGAACCAATCGAAGGTGAAAAAGATAAAGATGGAAATCCAAAAACAAAAGAGGTAAAACGTCCAAAAATTATAAATAATACGAATCCTCTTTGGAAAAAATCTCCTTCAGAAACAACAGATGAAGAATATAAAGCCTTTTATCGCGAACTATATCCTTATACACTAGAAGAACCTCTTTTCCATATTCATCTGAATGTTGATTATCCTTTTAACCTGACTGGAATTTTATACTTCCCGAAAGTTAAAAAAGATTATGAAATGCAAAGGAATAAAATCCAGTTATATTCAAACCAGGTTTTTGTAACTGACTCGGTAGAAGGTATTGTTCCTGAATTTTTGACATTATTACATGGTGTTATTGATTCTCCAGACATCCCTTTGAATGTTAGCAGGTCGTACTTGCAGAGTGATCAAAATGTAAAAAAAATATCAGGCTATATAACAAAAAAAGTTGCAGATAAACTAGCTGAATTATTTAAAAAAGACAGGAAAAACTTTGAAGAAAAATGGGATGATATCAAAATATTTATTGAATATGGAATGATATCCGAACCTAAGTTTTATGATAAAGCTGAAAAATTTGCCTTATTAAAAAATACAGAAGGTAAGTTTTTTACATTGGAAGAATACAAAGAAAAAGTTGAAAAAATTCAGCAAAATAAAGATAAAAAAATTGTTTATCTGTATGCTTCTCATCCTGATGAACAATACAGTTATATCCAAAATGCAAAAGAAAGAGGCTACGATGTTCTTTTAATGGATGGTGTTTTGGATCCCCATTTCATAAATACTCTTGAGCAAAAATTCACCGATATTACTTTTGCAAGGGTTGACTCTGATATTTTAGACAAAATAATAAATAAAGAAGAGGAATTACCTTCTAAACTTGATGATAAAGAAAAAGAAAAACTAAAAGAAATTTTTGAGAAAAACATAGACAAACAGCACTTTGAAATAAACATAGAAAATCTTAGTGAATCTGAAATGCCGGTTACTATTACTCAAAATGAGTTTATGAGAAGAATGAAAGATATGGAAAAGGTTGGTGGTAGCCCAATGATGGGAATGGGAAGCCTGCCTGAAACATATAACATTGTTGTAAATGCAAATCATCCTCTTGTTGCTAAAATATTAAATGAAGATACAGAGGAAAAACAAAATGAACTGGTAAAACAAATGTATGATTTAGCCAGATTATCAAAAAATCTACTAAAAGGAAAAGATCTGGATGATTTCGTAAAAAGAAGCATTCAATTGGTAGATTAACCATATCTAAAACGTTTGTTAAACGTATGGAATCAAATTCCATACGTTTAACTTTTTATAAAAAACCTCATATATTAAAACCAATATAAGAAACCTAACCAATTAATTTTATATTTTAGCCAAAAACTCCTTAATATGAAAAAAACTTCATGGATTGTTATAATAGTTATTATTGTTTTTGTTATTGTTCTTTATGGATGGTTTCAAGGAACCTATAATAATCTGGTAACAAAATCGGAAGCAGTAAAAGCCCAGTGGTCGCAGGTTGAAAATGTTTACCAACGACGAGCAGACTTAATTCCAAACCTGGTAAATACTGTAAAAGGGTATGCCAAACACGAAAAAGAAACACTGGAAGGAGTTATTCAAGCACGTTCCAAAGCAACATCGGTAAATATAAATGCTAATCAGCTTACCCCTGAAATGTTGCAAAAATTCCAGCAGGCACAATCCGGACTGTCTCAGGCTTTGTCTCGCCTAATGGTTGTCGTTGAACGTTACCCCGATCTTAAAGCCAATCAGAACTTTCTGGAATTACAGGCCCAACTGGAAGGAACTGAAAACCGTATTAGCTTCGAAAGGAGAAAATTTAACGAAATAACTCAGAATTATAATACTTATCTTCAGAAATTCCCTGATAATATCATTGCTAACTTATCCGGCTTTAAAGTAAGACCTTATTTTAAAGCGGAAAAAGGAGCACAAAAAGCACCTCAGGTTAAGTTTTAAGTTTATAACAAAAAATATACTATGAGTCCAACAGCCAAAAGATTCTTTACAAAAGAGGAGCAGGATGAAATAACCAAAGCAATACTTAATGCAGAACTGGATACCTCCGGAGAAATAAGGGTTCATATAGAAACCTATTGTAAAGAAAATGTTCTTGACCGCGCCGCTTTTATTTTTAAAAAGTTAGGAATGGATAATACCGAATTACATAATGGTGTTTTATTCTATCTGGCAGTAAAAAGCCGTAAGTTTGCTATCCTGGGAGATTCCGGTATTAATGCTGTAGTTCCGGAAAACTTTTGGGACGACATTAAAGAAAAAATGGCAATTTATTTTAAAGAAAATAAATTTACTGAAGGACTGGTTTATGGCATTACAGAAGCCGGGAAGCATTTAAAAAAGCATTTCCCACATCATATTGACGATATTAATGAACTTCCGGATGAAATTTCTTTTGATCGCTAATTAAACCTTCTCATATAATCAATATGAAATTATATAAAGAACTACTTAAAGTCTTACTGTTCGGAATCATATTATTAGCACCTGTTTTTATATTTGCAAATGGCGGAATTCCTCCCAGACCAACCCCTCCACGATTGGTAAATGATTTTGCGAATATCCTTACCCCGGCTGAAAGAAACAATCTGGAATATAAACTTAGGTATTTTAACGATACTACTTCTAATCAGATTGTAGTGGTTACCGTAAAATCTTTACAAGGAATGCAACCTTATTTGTTTGCAACAGAATTGGGAAGAAAATGGAAAGTGGGCCAGAAAAAATTTGATAATGGTGTAGTTATTCTTATTAAACCGAAATACGGAAGAAACCGTGGTCAGGCATTTATTGCAACCGGTTATGGTTTGGAATCCGCTATTCCTGACGCTATCGCAAAAAGAATTGTGGAAAATGAAATGATACCTTATTTTAAAAAAGGTAACTACTTCACCGGCATCAATAAAGCTGTAAATGTTGTTATGGCATTAGCTTCAGGTACAATAAGTGCAAAAGGTTATAATAAATTACATAAAAAGGATAATTGGCTTACTGACATTATACCGATTTTTATTTTTATAATAATTTTCATTTTAATTAAAATAAGCAGTTCAAATTCATATACCGTTAATGGTAGAGGTGGATCTAATAGCATATGGACAGCCTTGTTTTTAGGTTCATTTTTAGGCGGAAGTAATCACAATGGACACTGGGATAATTTCCATGGTGGCGGAGGTAGTAGTCACGGAGGAAGTAGTTTTGGCGGTGGTTTTGGCGGCTTTGGCGGTGGCAGCTTTGGTGGTGGCGGTGCCGGTGGAAGTTGGTAATAATGGGAAATTATAAAAAATAATATCAAATTTAGTATATTAAAAAAAATATCCCAATAAAATATTTTTTTAACCAATCTTAAACTATTGTAGTTAAGATAAAAATAGTACATTTGCACCCAATTTTTTATTAAAATTAATATGATAGTCATAACATTACCGGACGGTTCTAAAAAGAAGTATCCAAAGGGTATAAATTCCCTGGAAATTGCCGGTCAAATCAGTGAAGGGCTTGCAAGAAATGTCCTGGCAGCAAAAGTAAATGGTAAAGTAATTGATGCCACCATGCCAATTAATGAAGACGCTGATTTGCAATTGTTAACTTGGAAAGACGATGAAGGTAAAGCTGCTATGTGGCATTCTTCTGCACATTTGATGGCAGAAGCAATTGAACTATTATACCCAGGCGTAAAATTTGGTATTGGTCCCGATATTGAAAATGGCTTTTATTATGATATAGATTTTGGAGACTATGAGATATCAGACAAAGACTTTCCTAAAATTGAAAAAAAGATACTTGAATTAGCCAAAGAAAAACAAAAATTCCAAAGAAAAGAAGTTTCAAAAAAAGAAGCGGAAGAATATTTCACAAAAAAAGGTGATGAATATAAGCTGGAGCTAATAAAGGATTTAAACGACGGTGAAATTACTTTTTACCAAAGCGGACATTTTACTGATTTATGCCGCGGACCACATATCCCTGACACTCACTTTATTAAAGCCGTTAAATTAATGAAAATTGCCGGAGCCTACTGGCGCGGTGATGAAAGCAGAAAGCAACTTACTCGCATATATGGTATCACTTTTCCAAAGCAAAAAGAGCTGAAAGAATACCTCGAAAAACTCGAAGAAGCAAAAAAAAGAGACCATAGGATTATTGGAAAAGAACTGGAACTATTTGCTTTCTCACAAAATGTAGGCCAGGGCTTGCCCTTGTGGTTACCAAAAGGAGCTGAATTAAGAGAAAGACTGGAACAATTCTTAAAAAAGGTACAAAAAGAAGCAGGTTATCAACCTGTAATTACACCTCATATTGGGAATGTAAACTTATATAAAACATCAGGACACTACCAGAAATACGGGGAAGAGTCATTCAAGCCCATTAAAACGCCGGTTGAAGGTGAAGAATTTTTTCTAAAACCCATGAATTGCCCGCATCATTGCGAAATTTTTAAAGTTTCGCCACATTCCTATAAAGAGTTACCCATTCGTTATGCTGAATTTGGAACTGTATATAGATATGAACAAAGTGGTGAATTACATGGCTTGACAAGGGTAAGAGGTTTTACACAGGATGATGCACATATTTTTTGTACTCCCGATCAAATTAAGGACGAATTCATTGGGGTTATCGATATCATAAACAGAATCTTTAATGCTGTTAATTTCAGTGATGTTATTATTCAAATATCATTACGAGATCCTGATAAACCGGAAAAGTATATCGGTTCAGATGAAAACTGGGAAAAAGCCGAAAAAGCTATTAAAGAAGTAGCTGAGGAAAAAGGTCTTAACGCAATTGTAGAATATGGAGAAGCCGCCTTCTACGGTCCTAAAATGGATTTTATGGTAAGGGATGCCTTGGGAAGGAAATGGCAATTAGGAACTATTCAGGTTGATTATAATCTTCCGGAGAGATTCGACTTGACCTATATAGGTGCCGACAATGAAAAACACCGTCCGGTAATGATACATAGGGCTCCTTTCGGAAGTCTGGAACGTTTTGTAGCTGTGTTAATTGAGCATTGTGGCGGGAATTTTCCGTTATGGCTTACGCCAACCCAAGTTATTATTCTCCCAATTAGTGAAAAATATCAACAATATGCAGAAAAAGTATTAACTTTGCTGCAAAATTTTAATATTCGTGCTGATATAGATGGAAGGAGTGAAAAAACGGGAAGAAAGATAAGAGATGCCGAATTAAAAAAAATACCTTATATGCTGATTGTAGGTGAGAAAGAGGAAACAAACAATGAGGTTTCTGTAAGAAGGCACAGAGAAGGCGATTTAGGAACATTCAGTATCGAAGGTTTTGCAGATATTGTAAATAAAGAAGTAAATAAACTTATTAACCAATAAAAGCTAAAGGAGGACAGTAAAATAGCTAAATTCAGAGGTAGGGGAAATAGAACCCGGTATGTAAAAAAAGAAGACCCGCATAGAATAAACAGCCGTATTACAGCACCAGTTGTAAGGCTTGTGGGTGATAATGTAGATACAGGAATTTACCAGTTACGCGATGCTTTAAAAAAGGCCGAAGAATTGGAATTGGATTTGGTGGAAATATCACCGAAAGCCAATCCTCCGGTTTGTAAAATAATGGACTACAAGAAATTTCTTTATGAACAAAAAAAGAAACAAAAAGAAATTAAAGCAAAGACGGCAAAGGTAGTGGTGAAAGAAATACGATTAGGACCTCATACGGATGAGCATGATTTTAACTTTAAACTGAAACACGCAATAAAGTTTTTAGAAGAAGGTTCAAAAGTTAAAGTTGATGTCTTTTTTAAAGGTCGTTCTATCGTATATAAAGACAAAGGAGAGTTAATCTTACTTCGTTTTGCACAAGAACTGGAAGATTTGGCAAAAGTTGAACAACTTCCAAAACTTGAAGGTAAACGAATGATTATGATGTTGGCTCCAAAAAAGTAGCATTCAATTATTATTAATATTATTTTAAATTTAAATCATTTTAAGCGATGCCAAAAATGAAAACAAAATCCGGTGCGAAGAAAAGATTTTCTTTAACTGGTACCGGTAAAATTAAAAGAAAGCATGCTTATAAAAGTCACATTTTGACTAAGAAATCGACAAAGCGTAAACGTAATTTAACTTACTTTACAATTATCGATAAAGCGGATGAGAAAAATATCCGCCGCATGATTCGTGGTTAATTAAATCAAATGTATCACTTTGCTATAGCTCATAAAGTTTCCTTAACAGGAACGCTATAGTGAAAAAAAATTAAAAAAATGCCTAGATCAGTAAACGCAGTTGCTTCGAGAGCAAAAAGAAAAAAGGTAATGAAAGAGGTCAAAGGACAATTTGGCCGTAGGAAAAATGTTTGGACGGTTGCGAAAAACGCATACGAAAAAGGCTTATCATATGCCTACCGTGACAGACGAACAAAAAAACGTAATTTCAGAGCGTTGTGGATTCAAAGAATCAATGCCGGCGCTCGTCTTCATGGATTATCATACTCCGAGTTTATGGGAAAACTTCATGCCAAGGATATTAACCTTAGCAGAAAAGTTCTTGCCGATCTCGCAATGAACAATCCTGAAGCCTTTAAAGCCATTATAGATGCTGTTAAATAACAACTTAATGACTTAGTAACTATAAAAAAACCTTTTTGCAATTGCAAAAAGGTTTTTTTATTTATATATATTAAATTATTCTCATTTAAGCTTAAGTTCCCAATATTTATCTTCCTCCCCTTTTTCAATGCCATCTTCTTCAACTTGAAGCCAATATCCGGGAGTAACTATTCTATTTGTTAACGTCTTTAATCTTAATTCATAAACATAAATAACCGGATTAAAAAGTACATCAGTAACCCAGATATTATATTTTTTTTCAGAGACATCAGCCAAACTATTAGCATCATCAATTTTACTTGTAACATTTTCTTCTATTATAACTTTAAAATTATTATGTTCCAAAATCTTTTTAATAAAATCAACTCTGTTTTTAGAAATCCTTTCCTCAACAAGTCTGCAAAGGATACCGTCAATCTCTTTTTCTTTATGAATACCTGAATTTAAAGGCATAAATTAAATTTTTAAAAAATAATAGAACTCAATGACATTATATACTCGAAAATACCGCTAAAAAATCCTACAGATAAAATACCTATTGCACAAATTACCAAACTAATCCTCATAGGAACAGAGCTTTTAAAAGTAACAATAGGAGTGTCAGTCTTGTCGATAAACATAGATTTTACAACCATTAAATAATAGTACAATGAAATTGTAGCATTTATTACAGCAATTAGAACTAAAATAAAATAGCCCTTATTACCTGCGGAGGTAAAGAGAAAAAACTTACCAAAAAACCCTGCTACCGGAGGAATCCCGGCTAAAGAAAACATAGCTAACATCATTAGCAGGCTCAACTTGGGGTTAGTAGAATAAAGATTTTTATACCCTGAAATATTTTCAATTCCGGAAGCATTATAAATAGCAGCTGCAACACCAAAAGCAGCAAGGTTGGTAAAGACATATATTAAAATAAAATAAACCATTGATGTCATTCCCAATGCGCCGGTTCCCATTATACCCAATAAAATATAACCCACCTGTGCAATTGATGAAAAGGCCAGAAAGCGTTTTATATTATCTTGTCGCAAAGCAAATAAATTACCAATTGTCATTGTTAGAACAGCAAGGGCATATAAAACATCCTCCCAAACGTGTACAATATTCTTAAAAACAGTAAATAATATTATAGTAAAAATAAATGCAGCTGCACCTTTTGAAACAACAGAAAGAAAGGATGTTACATTTACAGGAGCGCCTTCGTAAACATCTGCAGTCCAAAGATGAAATGGCACCAATGAAAGTTTAAATGCCATACCGCTAACAAAGAAAATAAAACCAATTACTATTAATGGTGATGTAGTGATTTTTGAAGCAATGTCAACAAAGTAAATAGAACCCGTTGCCCCGTATATCATAGATAACCCAAAGAGTAAAACTCCTGAAGACAAAGCCGAAAGCAAAATTAATTTCACACCGGCCTCAGCAGATTTACTTTTATAACGATCATAGGCCGCTAATCCGGCTACAGGAATACTTGCTGTTTCAAGTCCAATAAAAAAGGTTAAAAAATCACCGGCTGAAATCATAAAATCCATTCCTACAATGGTCATAAGAATAATAGCAAAAAATTCACCTACTTTTTCAACATTTTCAGGTTTTTTTAGATACGATTCCGACTGCAAAAATATGATCAAAACTGCAACATTTAAGATGTCCTTCATGAAATCAGTTAGACTACTTCCCTGAAAAGACCCGCCAAATAAATTACCCGTTCCGGTAGGTACAAAACTTATAACTGTTATTATAAAAAATAAGATCAATGAAAAATTTATAATTCCTGATTTATTATTCCCGGAATAAAAAAGGTCAGCAATTATAATTACTAATGCCGAAATTACCAGTAATAATTCATGCTTCATCAATAGTATATCATGGAAACCACTCATATCTTCAATAATTTATTTTCTTTAACTATCTTAAATTCAATTAATTTAAAAATACTGCTAATTTTTCGACAAAAGGCTGTAAACTTCCCAAAATAGTATCTGACAACCATAGAGGTAAAATTCCAATTCCTGTTATTGCCGTCAATAATGTAATTGTACTTAGCCGTTCATACCACTTTGCATCTTTTAATTTTAGATGCTCCTCATGTTTTATAGGCCCCAGTAGCAATATTCCAACCACCCGTAATACATAAACTGCCGTTACAACGATTGAAGAAATTACTAATATGGTTGCTACTCTGTGAAACATATCTGAATGTTGAAATGCACCAACGAAAATTGTCATTTCTGCAACAAAACCACTAAAACCGGGAAGGCCCAATGATGCAAAACCGGCAATTATATACATTACAGATAAAAAGGGAATAACCTTCATTAATCCGCCCATTTTTGTAATATCCCTGGTATGAGTTCTCCCGTATATCATCCCAATTAATGCAAAAAATAAAGCTGTCATTAAACCATGAGAAATCATTTGTAATATTGCACCATCAACAGCAACTTTATTCATCATTAATAATGCAAACAATATTAAACCTACATGACTCACTGAAGAATAGGCATTAATATATTTTAAATCTTTCTGTTTAATTGCTCCGAAAGCCCCATAAACAACACTAATAGAAGTTAAAATAATAAAAATCCAAGCCATTTCATGTGCCGCTTCAGGCATTAAAAACATAGCTATCCTAAAACAACCATAAGCACCCAATTTCATTAAAACTCCTGCATGTAACATGGAAACAGCTGTTGGAGCAGAAGCATGACCGTCGGGCGACCAGGTATGAAAGGGAAATAATGCGCCTAAAACTCCAAATCCAATAAAAGTAAGGGGGAAAAACAGCCTTTGCGCCGCTATAGGGATATGAACTTTTGAAATTTCTAAAATATTAAATGTATATTGACCGCCATCAGGAGCTGAATTGAAATATAAACCTAAAATACCAACCAATAACAAAGCAGATCCTGCCATAAGCATTAAAGTTAATTTCATTGCAGAAGCTTCCTTTGGTCCCGTACCCCATATACCAATAAGTAAATACATAGGAATTACAGCCAACTCATAAAAAAGAAACATGGTAAACAAATCAAGTGAAATAAAAAATCCAAACACTCCCGTAGCAAGTAAAATTAGAGTTATAAAAAATTCACGATGTAGATTTTTCATTTCCCATGATGCAAAAATACCAGCAAAAGTAATAATAGCTGTTAGTGCAATCATTGCAATAGCAATTCCATCAACACCAACAACATAATGAATATTTAAACTGGGAAACCACATATGATCAGAAACCATAATCATTTCATGTAAATCACCGGTGCCTTTCACAGCCAGATAATAAAATACCAGGTAAGCAGAAAGCAATAATTGCACTCCCATACCTATTGCAGAGATAACTCTTGTTCCCTTTAAATTATTTGAAAAAAGGATTCCTATAACAGTTAAAACAGGAATTATCACTAAAAAACTCAGTATATCCACGTTTTTATTTTTTTAAAATTATCAAATTATTATCCTAAATAATACAGTAAAGTCAACACAAATAAAATAGTTCCGGCAATATAAACGAAGGCATATTCCTGAATGTCTCCTGACTGGAACCCTTTTATTGCTTTTGAAGCTTTTAAAGTTACAGTTCCTACTCCCACCATAAATCCATCAATAACATTCCTGTCAAACCAGGCTATTGGTCTGGCTACTCCATTAAAAAGAATTTTTTTTGTAACGAATAAATAAATTTCATCTATATAAAACTTTCTGTAAGTAACAGTATAAACTTCTCCGAGAGCAGACACAATTCGAGCAGGTATCTTATTATCCTTTCTATATAAAATCCAAGCAATTACGATTCCAAGTAATCCAATTATAATAGAAGGAACGGCTACGCCCCAGTGCATATGTTCAGCAAATGGAATATGATCAGGAGTAATAAAATCACTAAATGGAATAAAACCACCAAAAGTAGAGACTACAGCAAGTAGAACCAATGGTATAGTCATAGTCATAGGAGCTTCATGAGGTTTGTGCTCATACTGTGTGTTTTTATTCCAAAATATTTTAAAATATAATCTAAAAATGTAAAATGAGGTAATTCCGGCAGTTATATATTCAGTATAAAAAAGGATTTTATTTGTATGATAAGCAGCGGTAAGAATACCATCTTTACTAAAAAAACCGGCAAAAGAAGGAACTCCCGATATTGCAAGGGCAGCAATTAAAAAAGTAATATGAGTATATGGCATATATTTTCTAAGCCCACCCATTTTTTCCATATCATTTGTATGAACAGCATGAATAATAGCACCGGCACCTAAAAATAATAAACCTTTAAACATCGCATGAGTAAACAAATGGAACATAGATGCAGTATATCCCAATCCGGCTTCGCCACCATATCCTGAAACACCAAGACCAACCATCATGTAACCAATTTGAGAAAGGGTAGAATAAGCCAACACTCTTTTTATATCAAATTGAGTCATAGCTATCAATGCAGCAAAAAGCGAAGTAAACCCTCCTACATAACCAATAAATAACAGCACGTCAGGGGTCTGGAAATAATATATAGGAAAAAGTCTGGCAACCAAATAAACTCCGGCGACTACCATTGTTGCAGCATGAATTAAAGCAGAAACAGGTGTTGGCCCTTCCATAGCATCCGGGAGCCAAATATGTAAAGGAAACATAGCCGACTTTCCGGCTGCACCCATAAAAATAAGTAACATTGCCCATGTAATAGCCGACATTCCAAGAAATCCGGCACCTGTCATACTCGAAAATACAGAAGTATTAGGATTTGTGAGAATACTAAAATCAAATGTACGTGTGTAAAAAGAAAGTAACAGAATTCCAATTAAAAATCCAAGATCAGCAAAACGTGTAACAATAAATGCTTTTTTTGCAGCCGCTACAGCTGAAGGTTTTTGATAATAAAAACCAATTAAAAGAAAAGAACTAACCCCTACTAATTCCCAAAAGATATAAATCTGGAAAATATTTGTTGCTAAAACCACTCCCAGCATGGAAAAAGTAAAAAGAGATAAAAAGGCATAAAACCTTTGAAAGCCCTTTTCTCCCTTCATGTAACCAAGGCTGTAAATATGTACCATAAAAGAAATAGTTGTCACAACTACCAGCATCAAAACAGATATAGGATCTAGTAAAATTCCCATATCGATATGTAGTTTATCAGTAAAAGATAGCCATACCTTATTATATGGAATTATAGTTTCAAAATGATCAGTAACATTTGTAAAGAAATAAAAATAACCCGTAATAAGAGAGAGTATAAATGATATTCCCAAACCAACTGAACCTAACCATCCGGAAATCTCAGGTTTCCATTTCATTCCAAAAAGCCCTGTGATAAGAAATACTACAAAGGGTATTAATGGGATAAATATTGTATATGAATAATCTATCATCTAATTTATTTTTAATATTTCATTTCATTAACCTTATCGGAATCAATACTTTTTAGTCTCCGGTATACATTAATAATTAATGCTATGGCAACTGCAGCCTCGGCAGCAGCAATCCCAACAATAAAAAGACCAAAAAAGTGTCCTTGCAATTCGTTTGGATATAAAAATTTATTAAAAGCCAGGAAATTGATTACCACAGCATTAAGTATCAATTCAATAGATAAAAGAATGGTTATTAGGTTTTGTCGAATAATAAATCCGGCGATACCTAAAAAAAACATAATTGTGCTAACGACTAAAAAATGGTAAATAGATATTCCTTCAATCATTTTATTTCAATTTTATTTTTTTTCTTTCTTAACAACAACTATAGCTGAAACCATTGCAGCCAAAAGTAAAATACTTATCAATTCAAATGGTAGAACATAACCATTTTTACCAAGTCCCAACAATTGGTTTCCGATTAGGTGCATATTTACAGGTATATCTTTTAAACCCTCAGGTTTAACAAATTGATGAGAAAGTAAAACCCAAAGAATAATAACAGATCCAAAAACAAATGAAAGTGATCCCATCCATATTTTCCATACTGAAGGCTTCTTAAATTTCTCACTAATATGGCTGGTCAATAAAATACTAAATATAATCAGCACAACAATGCCGCCGGCATATAAAGTAAGTTGTACAGCCGCTAAAAATTGATAATTAAGCAAAAAGTACAGGCCTGAGGTAGCCACAAGTACAAACAATAAATAAACGGCTGCCCTCAGCATTTTTCTTGAAGTTATTGTAAGAAGAGAAAAAATTAGAATAATGGCGGACAAAAAATAAAACATAAAAATATTAAATGTCATGATTTTACCTCCTTCTTTTTAAGAGACGAGCCAGGGTGATTTAACACTTTCGTCAGTTTTGACCTGTCAAACATGGCATGTTCAAAATCAGTACCCCAAGTAATTGCATCAGAGGGACAGGTTTTAATACACAATTCACAAAAAGTACACATTGCTAAATGATAAATATGTTTATCAATAATTTTTACCATTTTTCCATTTTCATTAGGAACTTTTCTGGTAACTATCTCAATAGATCCATTAGGACAATTTATTTCACAAATCCCACAACCGGTACATTTATGCTGATTATTTTCATCATGAGGCATAATTACCTCTCCTTTAAATCTATCAGCCATTTTTAAGGTGTCTCTATTCTCAGGATATTGCTCTGTTACAATTTCACCCGGACTAACAAAGTACTTTCCTGTAACTTTCATTCCTTCCCACAGCGTGTGAACACCCTTAAAAATATCTGAAAAATATTTAATAATACTATTCATATTAAATGCTTTACTATTTAAAATACCATCCCATTAAAACAATAAAAGAAATAACCACAGTATTCATAAGATTTAATGGAAGTAAATATTTCCATTCCAGATTTAATAACTGATCAATTCTTAATCTTGGAAAAGTCCATTTAAACCACATAATCAAATATATTACCACTAATGTTTTCCCAAAGAACCAAACAATAGAAGGAATATAATCCATAATATGATTAAACCCTGTCCAATCACCAATATGAAAAGGCATCCAACCCCCAAGAAACATTGTGGTGGCTATAGCAGCAACAATAAACATATTCATATATTCAGCAAGGAAGAAAAATGCGAATTTAATTCCCGAATACTCAGTATGAAATCCTGCAGTAAGTTCAGATTCTGCTTCAGCCAAATCAAATGGTCCTCGGTTAATTTCTGCTGTTCCGGCTATCAGATAAAGAATAAATGCAATAATTGCAGGAATATGTCCTTTAAATATCCACCATCCATCCGCCTGGCTTGCAATAACAGTTGAAAGCTGCATACTTCCGGAGAAAATCACAATAGATAATAGAGAAAGCCCAACAGACAATTCATAACTAACAATTTGTGCACCACTTCTCATTGCACCTATTAACGAATATTTACTATTGCTAGACCAACCGGCAATTAAAATACCTATAACGCCCAGTGAAGAAACCGCAATTATGTAAAAAATACCAATATTAAAGTCAATGGCCTGTAACCCTTTTGCGAAAGGCAAGGCAGCCATAGCCATAAAAGAAGCAATAATAACAATAAATGGAGCAAGATTAAACAAGAATTGATCAGCTCTTTTTATAGGAATTAATTCCTTCATTAACAGTTTAATTAAATCTGCAATAGTCTGAAACATGCCCCACTTTCCAACTCTGTTAGGTCCGATACGGTTTTGCATAACAGCACAAACCTTTCTTTCAAGATAGACTAAAAACAAGCCTAAAAC
>WGGC01000063.1 GCA_015491905.1 Bacteroidales bacterium
ACGGTTATGGAAAAATTGTTTATGATACTTTGGTTTATTTTATTGAACCTAAAAGTGCTAAAGCTTTATTAAAAGTTCGTAAAGATAATAGGTACAATTTTCAAAAGAAAGTTAGAAAAGTTAAAGGCCTTAGAGTCCATTAATAAAATTAAAAATAATAAAAAAGTTGCCGGAATTAATTCCGACAACTTTTTTATTTTAGCAAATATGTTTATTTATTTGTCCGTTATTATTTGTCTTTTGAGGTCTTTTAAGATTAATTTTTTTTGTTTTTAATTCTTTCGAAAAGGTTTTTATATCATTTAATAACATATCTGCCATATCTCTACTGAAATTTTCCTTAATTACAATTCTTAATACTTTTACTTCCTGAGCGTTGGGAGGAAGAGAGTATGCCGGTACAATCCAACCACGTTCTCTTAGCTTATCTGATAAGTCATATACAGAATATCCGGCAGAAGAATCAATAGTAAAAGCAAGTATAGGTAATTTAATATTTGTATTTGTTAAATGATAATTAGGCATTTCTTCTATTTTTTTACCTAAATACTGTGCATTTTCCAAACTATTTTGCATAATTTGTTTGTAACCATTAATACCAAGATTTAGCAAATTATAATATTGAGCAACAACCATAGAACTTCCTCTGGAAAAATTAAGAGTATAAGTAGCTTCCTCACTACCAAGATAATTTACATAGAAAATTAAATCTTCAGGCAAATCGGTTTTATCTTTCATAATTAACCAGCCAATACCGGGATAAACCAAACCGTATTTATGGCCTGATACATTTATTGATCGCACATGCGAAAGTCGAAAATCCCATTCAAATTCAGGATATAAAAATGGTAAGATAAAACCACCACTGGCACCATCTACATGAATAGGAATATCCCATCCTTTTTCAATTTTAATTTCTTCCAAAAGAGTATTAATTTCCTGAACCGGGTCTAGTTGTCCTGTAAAAGTTGTTCCCATTACTGCTCCAACGCAAATTGTATTTTCGTCAATTTGTGGTTTTAATTCATCTACAGATAAAGTATAATGTCCTTCTTTCATAGGGATTATACGCATTTCCACATCAAAATAACGTGCAAATTTCTCCCATACAACATGTACATCTGCACCTATAACTATATTTGGGTTTTCTGTTGATTTTCCTGCTGCTTTTCGTTTTTTTCGCCAAGTCCATTTATGAGCCAGTAATCCAAGCATAATTGCTTCCGATGAGCCAATGGTAGCCGTACCAATATATTCATCACTTTTAGGGGCATGAAATAATTTAGCTAACATATTAACTACTCTTCCTTGTATTTTTCCTGTTTGTGGATATTCTTCCTGATCAACAAAGTTTTTATTTGTTGTTTCCATAATCAGTTTTTCTGCCTGGGGTTCCATCCAGGTAGTAACGAAACTAGCAAGGTTTAGGGCAGGATTTCCATCCATATTTAATTCATCATGTATCAATTGATAAACTACATCTCCATCAATCCCATCGGCGGGAATAGATGTTTTGGAAATAGGTTTGGTAAAATACCTGTTAGCATAAGTAGCCGATAAATTTTCTTTTTCTTTTTCTTTAAAAACTTTCTTTTTTGATAGCATAATTATTTATTTTGAGGTTTTTGTTTTAAAGATGCCTAATATAAGAGCTAAAGATGCAAATATAATTCCTAAAATCAGAACTACTGTATATCCAAATGAAGAAACTAAAAATCCACCAACAGCTCCGCCAACCATATTATCAATACTTTGAATAGAGTTAGCAATACCCAAAGCTTCTCCACGCTTTTTATCATCCGCAAGTTCTACTATACCTGTATTCATTCCTGTTGAAATAAACGACCAGGAAAAAATCATAATCATAAAGCCAAGAACACCAAGAAAATATAGTTTAAACCACATTCCTGATAACATTAATATAAATGTAATTATATATAACCAGATACCTGTATTAAATGTAAAAAACGGACTTTTTTTCTTGGTTATTTTTCCGGCCAGTAAAAATAAAAAAACACCTACTGCTGTACTTACTGCATAAATCAACGATGATTCGGATGTGCTTAACATAAATGCTTTTTTCATAAGCAACGGATACATGGCGTATACAGGTGCAGGTGCCAGCATTATAAGCAGCCATCTGATATTAAAACGTAATAATGGATTATTTTTAAAATTTAATATATGCTTCCATTTAATATGAACGTGAAAATATCCATTGAATAATTCAGAAAAATGCATTTTCGGACGAAGAATCTTAAAATTTAGTTTGTGATGGTTTACTATGCCCGAATGGTGTTTGTAAAATGGCAGATAAACTAAAATAGCAATTAATAAAAAAGGTAATCCAATAACAGCTTTTGAATAAAGCGAAGTTACCAATAATCCTATTACCGTTCCAAAAGTCATAAAACCTTGTAATTTAGCAATATATGAATCCCAAAGTTCTTTAGGATAAGTGTTTGTTATCATAACACTTGCAAGGGCAAAAATACTGGCTGCCGATAAACCAAATAAAAAGGCTATTGGAATAAGCCACTTTCCGTTTAATAAAACAAGAATTAACCAGGCCAGGAACGAAAGTACTGTTCCTATAAAAATCATACTGTTTAACTTATATTTTCTGGTTAAATGTCCCCATAGTACAGATCCCAATGCTATACCTAAATTTATCATTGCAAATGTTAAACCTGCCCGTTGAGTGGTTTTTGCAAGTAATGGCAGAGATACAATCCCAATTCCCCATACTACTCCGTTAACAATACTAAATGGAAGAGATAAAAGGTAAAAATTTGGTTTTTTGTTGGATGAACTGTCCATAATAATATTTAAATCAAAGGCTTAAAATTTAATTAAACAGAAAAAAAATCTACGGAAATATTTTTTTATTTCCGTAGATAAAGATATTTATTTCTCTAAAAGAAAAATAATTTTTAAATAAATTATTTTAATTCAGACAAAACATCAGCATAGTCAGGTTCGTCAACAATTTCAGGAACCTGTTGAGTATAAACAATTTGTCCGTTTTCATCAATAATTACAACAGCCCTTGATTCCAAACCGGCTAAAGGGCCATCAATTATTTCAACCTGATATTTTTTACCAAACTCTCCTGTACGAAAATCAGATAAGGTAATAACATTATTTAGTCCTTCTGCACCACAAAACCTGGCCTGAGCAAATGGCAGGTCTTTAGAAATACATAAAACTACCGTATTAGATAAATTAGATGCTTCTGAATTAAAATGACGAACAGAAGCGGCACAAGTTGGAGTGTCTAAACTGGGAAAAATATTTAAAACTACTTTTTTACCTTTATAATCAGATAAATGTACTTCTGACAGGTCGTTTTTAACTAGTGTAGCATCTGGAGCTTTACTTCCTTTTTCAGGTAAATTACCTAAAGTATGAATAGGATTTCCTTTTAATGTGATTGTTGCCATAATTTTATTTTTTTATTGATACAAAGATAAAAGGTTATGTACTTAATATCTTTATTCAATGGTTAACAATTCTTAAAAGGATTATTTATAAAAATAGTGCTCCTGCAATACCATCTGCGAAGCGTTTTCCGAAATTTGTAAGAAAATAAATGGTTCCTTTTTGCTTTACTTTTTTCTGATCGATAAAAGGATGAATATTTTGTTGAAAATGTTGTACAAACTTTTCTCCGAAACCATTTAAAATATGAATAGTGTCACAACCCCAACTTGTGCGTAACGAAGTCATTACATATTCGTTATATTGTTGTTCTTTGGTTAAAATTTCCTTTTCCAGGATTATCTTTTCAACCTGTTGCGATTCAACATATTGTTTCATATTCTTTACATTCCATTGTCTGGAAACTCCATTAAAAGAATGTGCAGAAGGCCCTAATCCAAGATAATATCCTCCCATCCAGTAGGTAGAATTATGTTTGGAATAATATCCCGGAAGGGCAAAATTGGAAATTTCATAGTGTACATACCCGTGTTCTGCTGAAGATTTTAATAATAAATCAAATTGCCTGATAATTTGATCTTCATCTGTATTTTGTAATTTATTTTTATTTATCAATACCTGCAGGGCTGTTTTATGTTCTACCGTTAAAGCATAGGAGGATAAATGAGGTAACTTATATTGATAAAAAATTTCAAGATTCTTTTCCCAATGATTATCATCCAGAGTAGGAATACCATAAATTAAGTCAATATTCATATTTCTATAACCAGCAGCAAGTAAACTTTCAATTGATTGTCGTGCTACTTTACCGCTATGTACCCTGTACAGATATTTTAAATCTTCATCAAAAAAGCTCTGAATTCCCAAACTTATTCTGTTAATTCCTGTATAATCTTTTAATTTTTTTAAATATTCCTGATTAATATCATCAGGATTGGCTTCTAAAGTTATTTCTACATTATTAGAAATTTTAAACAATTGATATGCCGTTTCAATAATTTGCTGAATTTCTTTTACCGGTAGTAAAGAAGGTGTTCCGCCTCCAAAATAAATTGTTTTTACCTCTTCATTTTGAATATAACCGGCGCGCCATTTCATCTCTTTTAGCAAAGCATTTGTAAATACATCCCGGTATTTAACAGATGCAAGAGCGTAAAAATTACAATAATAGCATTTTTGTTTACAAAAAGGTATATGAATATAGATGCCTGCCATTACTTACTTTTTTAGTATTATGCGGAATGTTGTTCCTTGAGAGGAAGAATGTTTAACATAAATTTTACCTTTATGATACTCATGAATAATACGTTTTGCCAACGATAAGCCCAGTCCCCAACCTCGTTTTTTGGTAGTAAAACCGGGTTGAAATATTGTTTTTTGTTCACTTGCGGGAATACCTTTCCCGGTATCGGAAACATCGATACTTACTTGTTTTTCCTCATCGTGTAAGGAAATGGTAATTTTTCCTTTTCCATTCATAGCGTCAATGGCATTTTTACAAAGATTTTCCAATACCCAACTAAATAATGCAGCATTTAAAGGAAGAATAATTTCATTTTCTCTAGGCCATAAAATTTCATAACTAACTTTTCTGGGTGTACGGCCTTTTAAATATTCAATGCTGTCATATATTATTTTTATAAGATTTTCTTCTTCCAAATCCGGTGTCGATCCAATCTTTGAAAACCGTTCTGTTATAATTTCAAGCCTTTTAACATCTTTGGTTATTTCATCAGTAGCCTCAGGTAGTTTATTACTATCCATTTTTAATAATTCAACCCATGCCAGAATTGAAGATAAAGGAGTTCCTATCTGATGTGCAGTTTCTTTTGCCATTCCTACCCAAACCAAATTTTGCTCCGATTTCTTTGAGGAACTGAATACCAGATAAGCAATGAATATAAAGAAAAAGATTGCTAAAATTTGAATGGTTGGAAACCACTTCATTTTTGTTAATAAATTAGAACTTTTGTAAAAAATATAAGCCTTTCCCATATCTGAAAAATCAATTTCTATGGGTGGATGCTGGCTTTTCATCTCATCTAAAATATGTTTGGCATAGCTATAGTTACTCATTTTCATAGCGTTTAAATTGCCGTATTGCAGAATGTGTTGTTGAGTGCTGTCAGTAATAATTACAGGTACACTTGCTGCATTGGAAGTTACCTCCGACATAAATGTAGATACATAATCATTTAAAACATTTTGCAATTGATTATAAAATAATGAGTTTTTATAATATAGTTTGTTGTTTACAAAGGGTATATTAATAGGTTGATAAGAAGAAAATGATTCTTTTAATTTTCCTGTTAAATATTCTATAGTGTCTTCATCAGGATATAAATTTCGGGATCCTGTAATTTTTCCTGATGAATCTGTTAAAATTACCGGAATATTATTGTTCTGATCCAAAATTTTTAAATAAAAATTTAAGTCCTGCGAATTGTTATTTGATAGTAATCTTCTGTAAACATCTGCCAGTAGTTCTACTTTCTGCCTTTCAGCAATTCGAAGCTGTTTAAAAATAGAATCTGTATATTTTACCAGTCTTATACGCCGGTGTACAGCTTTCGCCCATAATTTTACATTTTTTCTTTCCGTTTTGGCAAATTCATTTACCAACATATTTGTATAAAGTAACGATGCAGCAATAATTAATATGCCAATTATTGCAAGTATAATTTTCCATCTTGTTTTTTTTGAAAAATATTTCACTTTTTATAGTTTAACGTGCTAATTTATAACTTTGATTTTAACAATAGATTGTTTTGCAAGATATACTATTTTACTTTTTCACTAAAATGAGTTTTTATTAAAACTTCCATGAGCGAAATAGCTTCTCCTACTGTCAGGTTTTTTTGAAATTGTTTCCCTTTTAGATATAAGTTTACTTTTCCGTTTACAGTTCCTACCATTCCTAAATCTGCATCTGCCATTTCGCCCGGACCATTTACTATACACCCCATTACGGCTATTTTAACACCTTTGTAAGTGCTTAATTTGTTTTTTACTGTTTCCAGCGTTTTCTCAACGTCAAAGAGGGTTCGCCCACACGTAGGACAAGCAATAAATTCAGCTTTTGAATAACGGAAGCCCAATACTTGCAAAATCTCTAAAGATAAAAAAGCATTTTTTTCGGATGATACTTCCTTATTTGTTATCCATATTCCTGCCGGAGGGTTTTTATATGTTAAATAACTAAAGTCTGCAGCCGCCCTTAGCACCATATCTTCATAAGAGGTATTTTTATAAGAAAGTTGTATAACTGTTTTATCAAAGGTTTTGTCATTAGATAATTTTGGTTTTAATTTATCAGGAGTAATATCAGAATAAGTATTTTGAGTTTCTGAAATAACTAATGGATATGGAAAGTTAATATTTGTTTTAAACGAAAAATAATTTGTATTAACTGGTGGAGTATTATTATTTCTATCTGAAAAAAATGAAATTAGTTTTTTTGCTACCGGGATTTCATTTTCAGATTTTTCAGATAAAGATACTCTGATAGTATCCCCAAAACCTTCTTTTAGCAGCATACCTATACCTGCAGCTGCTTTTAAACGGCCTTGCATACCATTGCCTGCTTCTGTTACCCCCAAATGAACGGGAAAATTATACCCCGATTTTATCATTTTATCTTTTAGTAATAAATTGGCTTTTATCATTAATGGAACATTACTTGCTTTTAATGATATAACTACATTATTAAAATTTTCTTCCCGAAAAATTGTTAAAAATTCCATTGTCGATACAACCATTCCCTCAGCAGTATTTCC
Source organism: Bacteroidales bacterium (assembly GCA_015491905.1). Taxonomy (GTDB): domain Bacteria; phylum Bacteroidota; class Bacteroidia; order Bacteroidales; family F082; genus Sulfidibacterium. The sequence goes on from WGGC01000063.1 coordinate 7,218, forward strand.
ATATCTGTATAAAATTCGGTCAGACAAAGAACCGTGATTAATTCCAATTCGTATTGTTGTTCCGTATTTTTTACATTTTTTTATTAATGGCCTGAGTTTTATTTTAGTTTGAAATAACTCTTCCTGATACGTTTTTTCATCATATATTTTATTTTTATGATGAGAACCTGAATAATTACCCGGGTTTATCCTGATTTTTTCAACAATTTCAGCTGCTATATCTGCAGCTTCAGGTAAAAAATGGATGTCTGCAACTAATGGAATAAAAATGCCTTTTTTAAGTAATGAGTTTTTAATGTTTTTTAAATTATATGCTTCTTGTTTGTTTGCCGCGGTAATACGTACCAAATCACATCCGGCAGCGGCAAGTTTAATAACTTCATTCACTATTGTATTTGTGTCCATAGTTGGTGACTGAGTCATACTTTGAACCCTTACCGGTTGATCTCCTCCCAATAATAATTTTCCTATTTTAATTACTCTGCTTTTGTATTTGGGCATTATAATGTATAAGTATTTTTATGTGAGCAAAGATACAAAAGGCAACATTCTGAAAATTTTTTTAAAAAATTGATTTCTTTAAACCGTTTTAAAGAAAATACAGATTAACATTGTAATATAATTTGATTATAATTTAAGAGGTGTAAATTTTTATAATTTTGCACCATAATTTTTAATATGTTAGTAATATCCATTATTATATTATTCATACTTTCTTTTCAGGTAATGCCTGTTTCGTTAGGCGTTGACAGTAAAAATTTGAATATAAGAGTTTTAAGTCTGGCTGTTTTATTTCTTGTTTTAGGACAGGTAATATTGTTTTTGTTAGGAGTGTGGTTAGGTAACAGGTTTTTGCATTTATTGATTAATGCACGTCAGTATATTTTATTTGGAGGGTTCTTTTTTATTTCTGTGCGCTATATTATGGATGCTTTTGTAATACGAAAGGGTGAGCGTTCATACCTTATAGGTAATCCGAAAATGTTTATACTTCCTTCTATAGCACAGGCAATTAATACTTTTTTATCAGGATTGTTATTTTATTTTATTCCTGTTGATATAGGAAAAGATATAATTTACCTTGCTGTTTTTTCCTTATTTTTTGCTTTAGTTTTTATATTTATTAAGTTTTCTAAACAAGCTTTATCCGCAGTATCTTTATTATATATTTTGGGTGGTGGACTTATTGGAATTTTATCTTTTTATTTTTTATTTAATTAATTGTCTTATGATTAAAAAATTTACTTTATTATTTTTTATTTTACTTCCGTACTTCGTTTTTTCACAAGCTCCGGCAGATTATTATAATTCGGCACAAGGGAAAACGGGTTCAGAATTAAAAACGGCTTTATACAATATTATTAAAGGTCATAAAGAATTTAGTTATAGTGCCTTATGGGATATATTAAGTAATACGGACCAAGATTCTGCAAATACAAGTGATGTAATTTTAATTTATACCGGACTTTCCAGAGCCAAAACAAAACATGGTGGTAATTTGGGCGACTGGAACAGGGAACATGTATGGGCTAAATCTCATGGTGGTTTTGGAAATAATCCCCCATGTGGTACTGATGCACATCATATCCGTCCTGCAGATGTAAAGGTTAACAGCTTACGCGGAAATCTTGATTTTGACAATGGTGGAAGTTTGGTGGCGGGTACAACAGGATGCTATAGAACCAGTAGCTCTTTTGAGCCTCGTGATGCTGTTAAAGGTGATGTGGCTCGTATGATTTTTTATATGGCAACAAGGTATGAGGGATTTAATGGAGAACCCGACCTGGAAGTTGTAAATAGAGTAAATACTTCACCGGCTCCAGAAATGGGAAAATTGTCAACTTTATTGCAGTGGAATAAACAAGATCCTCCTGATAACTTTGAGAAAAGGCGAAATAATGTTATTTTCAAAGATTATCAACATAATAGAAACCCGTATATTGACCATCCTGAGTATATTGAAAAAATATGGGGCAGCCCTACTGCTGTAAATAATATTCCTGAATTGTCTTTGGAAGTTTATCCCAACCCTGTAGTTGATAAATTAAATATTATTTATAGTGGAAATTTATCCTTGGAATATAAAGTTTATAATCTAACAGGAAATTTAATAAAGACCGGAAACCTCAATAACGTTAAAACGCAAATAGATTTATCCGGTTTGCCTAATGGCCTTTTCCTTATACGTGTATCGGCTTTATCAACTAACTGGAATAAAACATACAGAATTGTTAAATTGGACAAATAGTAATGATGGAATCTAAAATTATTAGAATTACTAAAGAGTTTAAATTTGAAGCGGCTCATGCTTTAAAAGATTATGATGGCTTATGTAAAAATATCCATGGTCATTCTTACGAGTTCAAGGTTACTATAGCGGGCAGGCCAATCACCGACAAAAACAGTCCTAAACTGGGGATGGTAATGGACTTTGGCGACCTTAAAAAAATTGTGAGAGAAGAAATAGTTGATAAATTTGATCATAGCCTTGTTTTATATAATCTGATGCCACAGAAATTAATTCAACAGCTGAAAGGACAGTTTGAAAGGATAATTATTACGGATTATAATCCCACAAGTGAAAGAATGCTTATAGATTTTGCAGATAGAATTAAAAAACGACTGCCTGAAAACATTGTTTTAAAATACATGTTATTACGGGAAACAGTCACTTCTTATGCAGAATGGTATGCCGACGACCAGGAATAAAATAAAATGATATGTACCAACCACCTGATTACTTTCAAATCGATGATTTACTTACCGATGAGCATAAAATTATTCGGTTAGCAGTTCGTAACTGGGTAGATCGTTCTGTAAAACCGATTATTGAATCTTATGTTCGTAATCATGAACCTCTTCCAAAAACAATTATGACGGAACTTGGCGATTTGGGTGCATTAG
>WGGC01000064.1 GCA_015491905.1 Bacteroidales bacterium
ATTTGCAGTACTCCATAGGTGGGATGAGCCAGATAGTGTTCATCTATTAACCGCATAATGCTTAAGTTTTCCGGGGATTCTGGCTCCGGATTATAATAAATATTGCTGCGGTTGACAGATACCAGTTTACACTGCCGGCGAATACTTAAGCTACCTTAGCCTTAAAGGCTGCTGTGAATTTTCTTCTTTTTACTTTCATAGTTCCACTGTTAAAATTAAACATTTTTCAACTTAATCAGTGGTCTGATTTTTGGGGAGTATTATACAAAATGAATTATTCTGAATTGATAACATTAATGTCTAAAAGTAATGACAATTTACTAATTGAGAAATGTGAACAAACAATATTAACTAAAACTAAAAGTTTTGAGTATCCAAACAGTAATGAAATGAAGACAATTAATAATATGACAGAAAACAATAAGAATATTAATACCTTTTTTCAGAAACTATATATTTATTAACCTGTAGCCTTCCCCGAAATTCGATCATTTAAAATTAGAATAAGAAAATTCTTCACAAAAAATCCGCAATATCCAGCCCTTGTTTTCTTTGTGTATCGGTAGTGTGTTTTTCGAGGTAACCGGAAATGATTATAATCCGGATATTTATCAAATTGCTGTTCTATTTTTTCTTTTAGCATTTTACGCTGTCTTATTCAATGTTTACTCAAAGATATCTGAATATATACCTTCGATATGCTTTATTTCTTCTTCGCTTAACATACCAAACTCCTTTTCTTTTGCTCTTTTTGACAAGCTACCTTCACCCTGTTCAAGAAACCGTACCAGCAAAGCTATCATCTTATCAGGCATATCATAAGTCTGCTTTATCTCTTCCTTAAAATTGTCGTAATCTTGCAGGTATTGCACTTCCCGGGGAATTATTTCCTGAATGGTTTGTTCCACGCAACTGTAGAGAAATTCCGCCATTTTAGTGGCATCGAAATACCTGTACAAGTCTAAGGTTTCGTTAAGTACCTCCACATTGTTGTCAGGTGTGGGTTTCCATTCTATCAGTTCCAGCCGAGGCCTGGAATAATCTTCCAGTACTTCGCGGTAATCAGGAATACGTTCCAGGATGGCTGCTGATACGGGAAAGATCAGGTTCTTTTTGGCAAACCCTTTTTTGGCCAGAATGTGATGGATCAGGTAGCGATGTATTCTGCCATTACCGTCAACAAAAGGGTGGATGATGACGAAACCAAAGGCGATGATGGTGGCAGCAAGGACAGGGTCGAAATCGGAACGGATTAACTTATCGGCAGTTTCTATCAATCCTTCAATTAATATTTCCACATCCTGCCAGCGGGCCGAAATGTGATCGGGGATAGGAAAGCCTGTTTCCCTGTCGTGTTCGCCCACAAAACCGCCTTGTTCCCGCCATCCGAATTTCATGAACCTTTCGTTTTCGATCACCAGAGATTGCAGCCTCAACAGCTCTTCTTTCGACAGATTATTTCGTCCGGCCTGCCCGATGGTATTTCCCCACCGTTGAAGGCGGTTTTGCGGCGGGCTTTCCCCCTCGATGGTATAGGAGGCCTTTGAATCCTTAACAAGCAAAAAAGCGGCAGCACGCAACAAAATATCCCTGCGAATGGGTGTCAGTGCTTCTTCCGCTTTCCGGTCCAGATGGGTAGCAATATAGGCCTCCAGTTTTTCCGTTTTGCGGATCAGCGGACAAAAGTTGCGCACACCCGGCAGGTTGTTGCGTACCCTGTAACGGGGAACGTTTTCGGAAGGACCGGGATACTGAAGTTTTTCATCCAGGACATCTATGTAGTTTCCGGTCTTCAAGTCAGGCAGATCAAGTGTTTTGCCCATCATCCATTCGTAGAAAAACCAGATGCGCCGGGCATATTGGCCGGTAGGTTCTTTTAAAATAATGTCCCTGACTTCATCTGCCGGAACTTTTTCAAAAAGTTTTTTTAATATGTACAGGTCAACTCCTTCGTGTTTCAGGGCAAAAGTGAGATGCCCGGCCAGTGTATCGGTCGGTTCATGACGGGGCGTATAAACTTCCCATTCATCCGTAGTATATCTTTTATGTTTTTTACTAATAAGAGCAATCTTATCAGGAATAGGCACAGGAAGGTTATAAACAGTTATTAGTGCTCCATAGCCAACAAGTTTTCCGGGTTCAGGAGCAGGCTTGTTGTGAAAAACTCTTATATCTTGTGAATATCTATTATTTTTCATATCATTACGTGTAAAAGATTTATCAAAAGTATGAAAAATAGTTATAACTTATGAAATTTCTTTATTATTATCTACATTATATGAATAATAATTAATATTATTTGGAGCATATTTAACAATACTATTGTGAATATTTGTTTATAATTTACCCATGCTCTTATTGATAAGATCATCGGGAATTAATAATGCTTTACTATCAAGATCGGGGTAGATTTACTTTAAGTTTCTTTGTGTATAAAAAGTCTTGCATTTGCAGTACTCCATAGGTGGGATAATTCAAATAATGTTCATCTATTAACCGCATAACACTTAGATTTTCAGGTAATTCTGACACCGGTTTATAGTAAACGTTACTGCGGCTTATGGAAACCAGCTTACACTGTTGGCGAATGCTTATCCGCCTGTTGGACTTAACCAATTCTTTGCACTCTTTCATAGACCGATCTTGTTTAAGTTTTTTTTAACCAGTCTCGCTCCGTAACCCCCCAGCCAAGTACACATCTTCCAAAATGATAATCACCTGTATTTTTGTCAGAAAAAGAGATGGCAAAGAAAGAAGAGATGTTTGGGCTCATCAAAGACTGGGAGCGTAGTAATTTACGACAGAGAGATTTTTGCAACAAGAACGACATTGCCTTTG
>WGGC01000065.1 GCA_015491905.1 Bacteroidales bacterium
AGATAAGGGCTGCCCGTCCGATGCCGGTGGGTAGGCTGCTTGAGCTGCATGGTGACATGCAGTCCAGATAAATGATAGAACATTTGCTTTATAGCAAAGGACAGAATCCCGCTTACAGGTCTGACGGTTTTTTTATTTTGAAATGTTTTAAGATGTCAGCGTTTGAAAAACCTTTATTTTCCCTGGCATTTTTAAAAGCATTATCTAAAACATCAAGAATCTTATCAATATCTTGCGGTGTTTGATATAATGTAATTAAGATTCTGATACCTGAATTATTATAAGGAACTGCAGGATATAAAGCTCCGGTATGATGCATTTTGGCATCAAATAAAAAGTCGGAAATATAACTTGTTGTATCAGGAATACCGGTTGCCAGCATGGTAATAGGAGTAGGAGTAAAATCAACTATAGGAAGGTCTAATTGTTTTGCTCCTGAATAAAATCTTTTTATTAAGCTATTTAAATCATGTTGCCTGTCTATAATTTCTTTGGAAAGGTGTATTTTGGATGATGCAATAATAGCACCTAATGTTGCAGGTTCAACCGGTGAAGTGAACATAAGTGGAACCCCCAATATCAAGATCTTTTCGTATTCTTCATCATTTGGTAAAATTACGGCACTTCCTCCTGCTCCAAAACCTTTTCCCAGTGAGGTGACCAGAAACATTTTATCTGGATATCCCATTTCAGTCATTGCATAACCTTGACCGTTTTTTCCATACCAACTCATACCATGTGCATCATCTACATACAAATGCAATTTATCAAGTTTCTTTAATAAGTCAAGCAATGGTTTGGCAGGCAGGGCATCTCCAAACATGGAATATATTCCATCCGTTAAGTACCAAACTTTTTTATAGTCATTTTTTAACTTATCGTATTTTTCTTTTAATGCTTCAAGGTCATTATGCCGTATAGTTTCTACATGAATGCCATTACCCTTTAACATATCAGTAGCCACTCTAACCGTGGTGTGCACCTGGTGGTCAAGTATAACAGCATCTTTCCTTCCAATTATTAAAGGCAAAACGGTAATATGGGTTAATGTTGTTCGAGGAAGCAATAATACTTTTTTACCAAATATCTCCGATACCATTTCTTCTGCTTCTTTATAGATGCCTAACTTAAGGTAGGTTCTGGACACTGCGGTATAAGTACCGTTATTTCTAACTGCTTTAACAGACTCTTCAATTAATCGTGGGTCGGTTGCCAATTTTAAATAATCACAAATTGAAAAATTTGTAAATAAGCCTTTTCCTTCAATTGCAATTTTATCTCCTCTAAATGGGATGTTACTTGTGGTGAGATGTCCCTTACCCGTGTCTTTAAAATATTTGACAACTTTAATGGCCTTTTCGAAAAATTTATTTTCCATATAAATTTTGATATTTGATTATAATGTAAAAATAGTAAACTTTATGGCTCAAAATAAATGGATTTTCTTATTTATCAACGGTAAATTGTTTATTTTTTTTATCTTAGTTGCCTAATTGGATAAAGGTATATTTTAATTATAGTTTTAAAAGTTATGTCGGCAAAAAAGCACTATATCGAAATAAGTAGTCAAGAATTACAAAAAAGGATTTTAGCTCCTATGGCACTTGTTGGAATTATTATTTCTTTTATAGGTTTTTTTGTGAATTTATTAATTCATCTTGATGTACAAGTTTCAATTGTTACTTTGTTTTCGTTTATAGTTTATTTAGTTAGTTACTATTTATCAAAGAAGGAAAAATATTTTGTTTTATCCAGGTGGGTACTGCTTATTTTTAGTTTGCTAATTATTAATATGCTATGGTGTTTTAATTATGGTTCACACGGGCCGGCGTTATACTTATTTGTTATTATATATAGCTTTTTCATCTTTGTTTTTGACAAAAAAGAATCATTTATATTAAGTTTTATTGCCGGTATTAATGTTCTGGTATTATTTTATCTAGAATACCGTTATCCTGATATTGTTTCTAATTATCCTTCCGATCATGCCAGGATATTAGATGTTTATACTGCATTGGTATATTATAGTTTTATATTTTATATTTTTCTAAGTATTGTTAGAGAAGCTTATTTTGCTGAATATAAAAAGGCAAAACGTGCTGATCAACTCAAGTCATCTTTTTTGGCAAACATGTCTCATGAAATTCGTACCCCCTTAAATGCTATTGTTGGTTTTAGTAATATACTTGCTGAAGGAGGAA